>JAAFHG010000423.1 GCA_013297585.1 Chitinophagales bacterium | reverse complement strand
GTATTAGCTGTATCAACTTTTGTATAGCCATAGTAGTGTTCAAAAATAAATTCTTCTACACTGCCTGCTTGCATTTTCTGGCTTTCAGTACTCGCTTCTAGTTGTATATCATTCCATTTACCTGCTTTTTTCCAATAATAATTAATTGTCTGTTTTTCATTATTTATCAGCCATTCATGCTTAGTAGGTATTGCTGTATAATGTTCCTTATATAGCCAATTCGCAATTAATGCCACTATTTTAAACGGTACTGTTTCGTTTACAAAAACAACACCTCGGCGCCATTCATTATCTACCCATCTTTTTACATAAAAGCGCAAATTTACTTCTTCAAAACTGCCCATAAAAGGTATGGGTACACCAAAAATGCGACTGTTTAAAAACATAAAGCCTACTAAACTTACGTAGGCTTTACCTTCAAAAATATCTAATTCTGTACCCTTGGGCAAAAGTGGTATCAGAATATTGGGGTCTACAGCATAATTAGCCATTATTAATTTACGCCATTCTGCTGTTAAAAAATTAGTCATTGCCTTGCTTATTTATGGTTCTAAATATTCAGCAAGGCAAACGATTTAAAATTTCAAATGCCTTACTGTTGCGCCATCATTAATTAATTGTTTCAACGAATCGATACCAATTTTCAAATGGCTTTCAACAAATTTTGATGTTACTTTTTTATCGCTAGCCTCAGTTTTTACGCCTTCTGGCACCATTGGGCTATCGCTTACTAATAATAACGCACCAGTTGGTATATGGTTATAAAAACCTACTGTAAATATGGTAGCTGTTTCCATATCTATTGCATAAGCTCTAACGCGTTGCAAGTGCTCTTTAAATTGCTCATCGTGTTCCCATACGCGTCTGTTGGTAGTGTAAACCGTGCCCGTCCAATAATCGGTATTGTGATCACGTATAGTTGTTGAAATAGCTTTTTGCAAGGCGAATGCTGGCATGGCTGGTACTTCTGGTGGAAAATAATCATTACTTGTACCTTCACCCCTTATTGCTGCAATTGGTAGTATTAAATCTCCAATTTTATTTCTTCTTTTTAAGCCACCACATTTACCCAAAAACAACACTGCTTTTGGCTTAATAGCACTTAGCAAATCCATTACAGTAGCTGCACCAGGGCTACCCATGCCAAAGTTAATAATGGTAATGCCATCGGCAGTAGCGCATTGAAAAGGTCTGTCTTTTCCTATTACTTCAACATTATTCCAATAGGCAAACATTTGTACATAATTACTAAAATTGGTTAACAAAATATACTGCCCAAAGTTCTCTAAAACTTCGCCTGTGTAACGTGGCAACCAGTTACTAACGATTTCTTCTTTTGTTTTCATATTTATTTATTTTTATTTACGTTAAAAAAGGGCTTTTGTAAAGATAAAGTTTTTACTTTTATTGAATGGTAAAAGTTACATACCCTGCCTATAACTTTAAAATAAAAGCAGAAGCAGGGAAGGAAATAATATTTGATGAGATAAGAAAACAGTGGGTAAAACTAACGCCAGAAGAATGGGTGCGACAAAATACCATACAATACTTACTACAAAGCCTACACTACCCTGCTAGCCTTATTGCGGTAGAAAAAGAATTAAAGTTGGGTGAACTTAAAAAACGATTTGACATTTTAGTGTACAATCAGCATCACCAACCTTGGTTAATGATTGAATGTAAAGCTGCAGATATAGCATTAACTGAGAATGTATTACAGCAAGTACTTCGTTATAACATGGCACTACCTGTGATGTACTTTTTTATTAGTAATGGAGAATCTATATTCGGGTGGGAAGTAAAAAGTGGCTGCCAAATAATTACCGACTTTCCTGAGTTTTGTATACGTAGCTAAAAAATTTGGCGTAATTTTTATTACAAGAGAACTGATTATTATAAGTGTGATTCCGTTGGGATTCGAACCCAAGACCCCATCATTAAAAGTGATGTGCTCTACCAGCTGAGCTACGAAATCTTACCTCTTTTTCAAAGGATTTTATATCCTTTTTCATTTTCGGAGTGCAAAAATAGGAGTTTTATTTATCGAACCAAATAATTTGTAAAAAAACACAAATTATTTTTTAGGAATGATTTAAAAGAAAAAACACAATTAATTTTAAAGAACTGCTTTATAAAAACGCACTAAGCTTACTTTTGTTCAGAATTTTAATAAGTTATGTCTACATTTAAAAATAAAGTTGTTGTAATTACAGGTGGTAGCGACGGTATTGGTAAGGCGTTAGTAGATGCTTTTTTAATACTTGGGGCTAAAGTGGCTACGTGTGGTAGAAATTACGATAGGTTGTATCAGTTACAAGCAGCACACCCAGGTAAGCCGTTAGTCATTCATACTGCCGATGTAAGTAAAGAGCAAGAATGTGCTCTATTTATTGAAAAAGTGGTAAAAAACTTTACGACCATCGATATTTTAATTAATAATGCTGGCGTTTCTATGCGTTCTCTTTTAAAAGATGTAGAATTAGAGGCATTACGTAAAGTAATGGATATTAATTTTTGGGGTACTGTATACTGCACCAAATTTGCGTTACCATATATTACTGCTAATAAAGGTACAATTGTTGGCGTATCATCTATTGCTGGTTATAGAGGACTACCTGGTAGAAGCGGTTACAGTGCTAGTAAATTTGCAGTTAACGGTTGGTTAGAAGCCGTACGAACCGAATTACTTGATACTGGTGTTAATGTAATGTGGGTGTGCCCAGGTTTTACCGCCTCTAATATTCGTGTTGCAGCGCTAAATAGTAAAGGCGAATCGCATGGTGAAACCTCTATGGATGAAGGAAAAATGATGACAAGTGACGCTTGTGCACAACATATTATTACAGCAATCGAAAAAAGAAAGCGTACGCTAGTACTTACTGGCACAGGTAAACGTACAGTATTTTTAAACAAGTTTTTTCCTTCGCTTGCAGATAAATTAACACATAATTTCTTTTTTAAAAATGGCGAATTAGTAAAATAATAACCATCAACCCTACGTTATTTGTTACTAATGCCAATTGTAACATTAACAACAGATATCGGCCAGCAAGACTTTGTAACTGGTGCTATAAAAGGTCAGTTACTATCGCAGTATTCTGGCTTTAACATAGTAGATATAACGCATTATTTACCTAAAGATAATTTTCCGCAGGCAGCTTATGTATGTAGCAATGCGTTTAAGCATTTTCCAGATAACACATGCCATGTTATTATTCTAAACTTTTTTGAAAATGCGCTGCAATATTTACTAGTTGTTAAGCATAATAACCAATACATCATTTGCCCAGATAATGGTATTATTACTATGATTACTGGTAGTAAACCGGTAGATATTGTAGCAATACCAATTAATGGGTACTATAGCTTAATAGCTGTAACTGCCATCATTGCAAAAGCCATT
>JAAFHG010000131.1 GCA_013297585.1 Chitinophagales bacterium | reverse complement strand
CCACAGAATAGGCCTTACTTACGAAGCTGAAGCCGAAAATATTACTAGCGAAATGATTGTAGACGATATTTTAAGAACCATTTTGGTGCCGTAAGAGCCGCCCCGACCCTAAAGGGGGTTTTGCCCCGACCCTAAAGGGAGCTATTAAAACAAAAAAGTAAAACGGTATGTGGTTTTTTAATAAAAGGAAAATACAAAATACTGAGCCTGTTACAAGCCCCCCTTTAGGGGTTGGGGGCAAGGTTCGCGACCTTGAAATAAAAAGTAAAAAGCTTACCAATCATTTATTTACTGGTGAATACCACACAGCTTTTAAGGGCAGAGGTATGGCTTTTAAAGAGGTAAAAGAATATGCGGCTGGTGATGATATACGATTTATAGATTGGAATGTTAGTGCTAGAATGGGCAGCACTTACAGCAAAGTGTTTGAGGAAGAAAGAGAATTAAGTGTATACTTATTGGTAGATGCAAGTGCTAGTAATTTGTTTGGTACTAATCAACAGAATAAGCAAGAATTGATAGCAGAGATATGTGCGGTTTTAGCTTTTAGTGCATTGAATAACAATGATAAAACGGGTGTATTATTTTGTACTGATAAGGTAGAAAAATACATTCCTTCGTCTAAAGGCAGAGAGCATGTATTGTACATGGTACGTGAGTTAGTGTCGTTCAAGCCAGTGTCTCATAAAACAGATTTGGTAAAGGGGTTACAGTACCTAAATAACATAGCCAAGCATAAAAGCATTGTGTTTATACTAAGTGATTTTGCAGATGCAGGTTATCACGAAGCGTTGCGAGTAGCGGCGAGAAAACATGACGTAATTGGTGTGCAAGTGTTTGATAAAACAGATAAGTACTTACCCAAAATAGGCTTGGTTCAAGTTGCCGATCCTGAAACAGGCGCAACACTTTGGTTAGATACAAATGATACTTCTGTACAAGTTGCTTATAATAGACAACACCATAAAATTATGGATGATGCAGCGATGATATTTCGTAAAGCTGGTGCAGATTTAATACAAATAGAAACAGGGCAAGATTATGTAAAAGCGCTTCAACATTTTTTTATAAAAAGAGCATGAGGAAATTAAGATTCAAGGTTCAAAATTCAAGATTCAAGGTATGTGTAGGATGCTTGTGCCTTGTTGCTTGTAGCTTGTTTTCTTTGCAAGCTGTTGCTCAAAAGGTTACTACAATCACCAATAAATCTACCATACGCATAGGTGAGCAATTTGAACTAAAACTAACAGTTGAGCCTGCTGCTAATAGCACCGTATTGCTTGAGGCTTGGTTTAACTTACCAGATAGTTTCAATCATTTTGAAGTGCTACAACGCTTACCAATTGATACGATAGAAGTAGGCGGTGCAAAATCATTTACCCAAATTTTTTTAATTACTAGCTACGATACTGGTACACATAACTTACCTGAATTTCCTGTAAAATTGATAGGTAATCAAACCTTCACATCGCTGCTTTTACCCATAAAAGTGTTGCCTGTAAACATCAGCAACATGCAAGACTATAACGACGTTAAAGAAATTATAGAAGTAGAGCCTGAAACAGATTGGTGGTTGTGGGGCAAATTAGGGTTTGGCATTTTGCTATTAATTCTATTCATCGTGTTTATTGTAAAATACTTTTTTAGCAATAAAACGATTAAGCCAATTAAAAAAGCAACACTATCAATCAAGGATATTTTACAGCAAATAGATGCTTTACAGCCATTGATTACGAAGCAACAATACAGGCCATTATTCACCAGTCTTATTGAAATTACACGCAACTTTTCTGATGCGCAATTAGGTATTTCAAGCCTTACTAAAACTACTGATGAATATATGGTATTGGTAAAAGGTAAAGTTGGTAACGAGCCTACGCAGGTGCAGTATTATCAATTGTTGCGCCTGTCCGATGCGGTAAAATTTGCTAAATATCAACCGGCTACAACTGAATGTGAGCAAGCATTACAAGCTGCTAAAACATTTGTAACCACCATTCATTCATTCAATTATCAACCGAAAGCAAATGCTGTATAATTGGTACCAACATATCAGCTTTGCATATCCATGGATGCTGCCTTTATTACTGGTAGTACCGTACATTATTTTTTGGTATGTACGCAGCCACAGCAAGCAAACAGCTTCGCTTACCATCACCACTACTTTCTTTTTGCAACATACACAAAACTGGAAAACTAGGCTGAGGCATTTGCCTATTGCATTACGTTGTATCGCATTAACGCTGCTGATTGTAGCATTAGCAAGGCCGCAACAACATTTTACAGAAAACCAAACCAATGGTGAAGGGATAGATATTGTACTTTGCTTTGACATAAGCGGTAGTATGACTGAGCAAGATTTTAGCCCAAACAGGTTAGAAGCAGCCAAAGACGTAGCAGCCAATTTTGTACAAAATAGACCCGGCGATAGAATAGGTGTGGTTATTTTTAGTAGCCAAAGTTTTACGCTGTGCCCTATAACGCCAGACCATAAAACTGTGCTCACGCAAATTAACAGTATTGTAAATGGCTATCTTACTGAAGATGGCACTGCCATTGGTTCTGGGCTTGCAACCAGTATAGATAGATTGCGTAATAGCACTGCTAAAAGCAAAGTGGTTATTCTATTGACAGATGGCGTAGATCATGGTGGTTTAATACCGCCCGATATAGCCAAAAAGCTGGCCATTACTTACGGCGTAAAGGTGTATTGTATAGGCATTGGTAGCGAGGTAGAAATGGATGTACAAGTAAATTCTGTTTTAGGTACTGTAACAGAAAAACGTAAGATGACGTTTGATGAAAACCTGCTAAAACAGATTAGTGCAGAAACTGGTGGTCAATACTTTCAAGCATCCAATAAAGCAGCATTGAAGAATATTTATGCAAGCATTAATCAGCTAGAAAAAAGCAAGATTGAGATTACCACTTACGACCGCTATACCGATGAATATTTGCCATTACTACTCGCAGGATTAGCCATTGTGATACTAGAACTTGTAATAAAGATTACGGTGTTTAAAAAGTTTCCTTAGTAAACTACTTATACTGCGTTAAAAGTTATCGTAGTAAGTAAAGTCTTTGGTTATTTTGCCGTTTTCTATGGTAAAAATGGTACAAATAGGCAAGGTAAATGTACTCTTATCTACGCCTGTACCAGTTGATACAAACTCTACTATTACTTGTTGCTTACCAGAAGGATATATGGCTACAACAGAGTCTTTAATATTAGGAAACATATCGTTTAGCCCTTTGTATTTCTCTACTATCTGTGCTTTGGTTTGCATCACAATACCTGTACCGAGTGATGGATCTTTAAACGCTGCACTATCAGTATACATGTCTGCCATTTTTTGCCAATCGTGTTGGTTGAAATGCTGATAATACGTTTGTATTAACTGCTCGTTGGTGTTAGTAGCATTGGTTTCTTTTGGTGCGTCTTTACAGCTTATAATAGCTATCATGCAGGTAATTAAAACGATTAGTTGTCTCATAAAGAAAGATTTATAAGGGACAATTTACGACTTTACACTCAGAAACAACTTAAGTGCTGTTGGTTGCTTTTCAAACTAATTGTGACACACAAATAGTGCTAAACTTAGTATTATTGTACCATTATGCAGCAGTATCTACAATATAGGCAAAGCTCAATAATGGACAAAGCGTACAAGCAGGTACTTCGTAAACTCAGTATAAACTTGCAACAGATGTTCAATAGCATTTCTACAGCTGGTTATAAAAGCATCTTTCTCTTTATTTCACTTTTCACTTTTTACTTCTTACTGCAAGCACAAAACGCTCAAGTACCTATCGGCTACTGGCGTGAACACCTGAGTTATAATAGTGCACAAGCCGTGGTAAAAAGCGATAAAATTTACTGCGCTACTGCCAATAATGTGTTTAGTGTAGATGCCAGTAATAATGAGCAACGCTACAGCAAAGTGAATGGCCTGAACGATATTGGTGTAAGTGCTATTGGCTGGGATGAAACGACGCAGCAACTAGTAATTGCTTATACCAACAGCAATGTGGATGTGCTTAAAGCGGATGCTGTAAAGAACATTGGCGACATAAAACGCAGCACTGTGGTTGGTAATAAAACGATTAACAGTATTTACTGCAATGGTGGTTTTGCATACCTGTGTAGTGGCTTGGGTGTAATAGTTTTGAATTTGACGAAGTACGAGGTAAAAGATACTTGGTACATTGGTAATGGTGGTGCACAAGTGGTGGTAAATGGCATTGCTACCGATGGTAGTTTTTGGTATGCTGCAACCAATGAAGGCTTGAAGAAAGCGAGTGTAAATGCGACTAGTTTGGCTAACTATATTAATTGGCAAAACCTTAGTGGCAGCAATGGTTTGAGCAATGGTGCTACGCAAAACGTGGTGCTTGCAAGTGGCAAATTAGTAGTGTTGAAAAATGACACGTTGTTGGTGCAAAACGGTGTTAGTTTCAGTGTGTTGTATAATGGTGCAAATTGGCAAATTACCAACCTTAATGGTAGCAATGATAAGTTGTTATTGTGCCAGCAAAATAAAGTGACTGGTGCAGGCAGAGTGCTACAATTAAATGCAAATGGTGTAATAGAAAATACCCTTGTCAACAGTACGTATATCACGTCACCTAAGCAAGCGATAATAGATAATGGTAGCTTGTGGATTGCTGATAGTAAAGAAGGTTTATCTAAATACACTACCACTTATAGCAGTTGTATACCTGATGGCCCTTTAGGTACAGCTGATGGTGATATGGTGGTAACTAACAATACTTTGTACGCAGCAGCAGGTAGTGTAAATACAAGCTGGCAAGCACTGCAAAATCGTAATGGCTTAAGCACTTTTAATGGTGATGCATGGGATCATATTGGCTATTACAGCAAGCCAATTTTTGATTCGGTGTTGGATATTGTGTCGCTTGCTATCGATCCAATTAATCAGTCTATTTGGGCTGGCAGCTATGGTGGTGGTTTGGTAAATATTGATGGTGCAACTACCAAAATATACAAAGCAAATAATTCATCGTTGCAGCCTGTAGTTGGTACTAGTAATGATATACGAGTAAGTGGTTTAGCGTTTGACAATGCCAATAATCTTTGGATAAGTAATTATGGTGCTGCGCAAAATATTAGCGTTCGTAAAGCTGACGGCAGCTTTAAATCATTTGCAATCCCATTTATTCATACTGGCAATGCGGTGGCACAAATAACTATTGATGATGCCAATCAATTATGGATTATGAGCCCGCAAGGTAATGGCCTACTAGTAAATAATTACGGCAGTAATATTGATGCGATTAACGATGATCAATGGAAATTTTTTAAAACTGGTGTAGGCAATGGCAATCTGCCAAGCAACACTGTGTATTGTACTGCAAAAGATAAAAACGGTTTTATATGGGTTGGCACTGCCAAAGGTATTGGTGTAGTGCAATGCCCTACGGAAGTATTTACCCAAAACTGTGAAGCCATATTACCTGTAGTGCAGCGGGATAGGTTTGCAGGGTATTTATTTCAAGATGAAGAAGTACGTACAATTGCTGTTGATGGCGCCAATAGAAAATGGGTTGGCACTAAAAATGGTGTGTGGTTAATTTCGCCCGAAGGGGAAAAAATTATTTATCGCTTTACGGCTGATAATAGCCCTTTGCTGAATAACGATATTAAGCGTATAGCTATTGACCCACAAACAGGTGAAGTATATATTTGTACCGCAACAGGCATTTGCAGCTTTAGAAGCACCGCTACAGAAGGTGGCGAAACCAATAGCGATATGCTTGTATTTCCTAACCCTGTACCGCCTAATTACAATGGCACAATTGCCATAAAAGGCCTTACAGATAATGCCTTGGTAAAAATTGTTGAACTTGATGGTAGATTGGCATTTCACATAAGAGCCTTGGGTGGGCAAGCTGTTTGGGATGGTAAAAACTATAAGGGGGAGAAGATTGCGAGTGGCGTTTATCTGGTAATAGTAAGAGACAATACAGGATTAGAAAAAATAGTGACTAAAATTGTGATGGTAAAATAGGTTGTCTCGTCCTAAAATAGGTTCATACTAAACCATTAAGTGTAAATTATGTCAAGAGTGATTATTCAGAAGTCGTAAGCGTATTTTAGTGAGTCAGAGAAGCATTTAGCTATCCAAGATTACTTGGCGAGTAAATTAAGCAAACAATTCATTTAGTAGAAGTATACTGGTGCATTAAAAGAGCATGGCACGTTACTTAAGTGAATGCACCAGTTAGGTTATGTCACAGCAATTAATAAAAGCCAAAATGATAATATAGCGCCTAAGCGTACCATTATAGTAGCAGGCAGGCTTACTATAAATATACCTGGTGTGGTATGTCTACAAGTATTTAAGAAGAATTGATTATTAAACAAGTACAAAAAATTCGATTAAATCATATTGGAAGCTAGGGGCAGCACCGGGTTATATCAGTTCTATAACAGATGCCTTTAGTAAAAAATAGTTGGCTATAACGTGCAGCATCTACATTAGAAGCTGTTGAAAGTATCTCAGCGTTGCAATGGCTTTTTCAGCTTTGAGGGCTGAAAAGCCATTGCAACCAGTCCATGATAGCGATAGGGGTTCGCAATATTGAAGTGCTGGTTATGTAAAGCTCTTGCAGGATTATGGTGTAAAAATTAGTATGACGGAAAATGGTGACCCTTTGGAAAATGGTATTACAGAAAGATTAAATGGCATGATGAAGCAGTAATATATATGAACATAAATATACAGGATACTTAAACTTACCGATGCTAAAGTATTATTAATGAAAGCTGTAGAACTCTACAACAAGGAAAGACTGCATATGAGTATCGGTAACTTAACGCCTAATGAAATACATCAAACTACTAACCTCACAGGCGAATGCACTAACCAACTAAGCGAATCAATGGTTCGATGCGCTGTCGACTTTTCAGTTTTTTATATTTTTTCTCTTTTGAACGCTTCAAACTTGGTTGCAAATTCTTCAAAATAAGCTAATTGCCAATCATTGGTAGTTCCTGTAAATCCTTTGTGATTGCTGTTGTGTTTTAGTAGACGTTCTTCTATTTTGCTTGTACTGCCTACATGATATTTGTTTAGGCTTTTTGAAAATAATAGGTATATGTAAAACATAGACATAAAAAAAGGTTGCCAATTTGCATTGACAACCTTTGTGGGCCCACCAGGGCATGATCCTGGGACCCCCTGATTATGAGCGGTTCAAAATGGCTTTACCGCACTTAATTCCACTTTACCTCATTTTACTGAAACCCTTTACTGCAAAGGGTTTAAAGATTATTTACTTAATTTAGTCAAACCTAGTTTGGTGGTGTTTAACCATTCGATTTGTGCAAATTTTATGCAAATTTTTGTGAAGGGCTGTATTGTGAAAATGATAAAAAAATTTGATTATGTCTGTAACTACATCCATTTTCCTTGACACAAGGAGAATGAAGAAAACGAAGACCTATCCTGTTAAATTGCGTGTATATACGCAAAGCAAAACAGAATTTTACTTGACCGTCCTTGATTTGAGCGAGGACGACTTTAAAAAGTTGGAAGCCAAAAATATTGGGGAGGGGCTTAGGAAAATACGTGACCAACTGAACGAATTGAAATGGCAGGCAGAAGAGGCTATCAAAGAAAACAGGCCTTTTGAATTTGCTGATTTCGAGCGGAAGTTTGTACAGCATCATCCGTTAATTGTAAAAAAGCAATCCAGAAAATATTCAGCGGAATTGCCAGAAATGTACCGCAATGAAGAGTTGCCACTTGATGCCATCAAGCGTTACAAGATTCTTTCGCAGCATTTTGACGAAGGGACTATTGGAAATATATTCCAGTGTATCGTTAAGAAACTGATACTGGAAGGACGTATCGGTTCAGCAGAAAACTATTATACTTCTTACCGTTCTTTTGAGAAGTTTAAAGGCAATGTTCTTTTGGAGCAAGTTACTGTTTCTTATTTAATGCAGTTTGAAAATTGCTTGTTGGCGAGAGGGGTATCCAAGACAACCATTGGTATCTATACCCGTAATATGAGGGCAGTTTTTAACGAAGCTATCTTTCAGGATATAGTTACTGTAAAGCAATACCCATTTGGGAAACGTAAGTACACTGTACCGACAGGGAAAGGAATTAAAAAAGCATTGACACATGAGGAACTGTTGAAGATGTACAACTATCCCTGCGACCCCAACAACCCAACCGAACAAAGGGCAAAGGACATGTGGTTGTTCAGCTATTTTGGCAACGGAATCAATTTCAAGGATATGCTTTATTTAAAATTCAAAAACATACATGAAGGGTTCATTGTTTTTGAACGTGCCAAAACGGAAAGAGCAAACAGGGAGAAGCCAGTATTAATTTCAGTTTTCATTACGGATGACATGAAAAGAATAATGGATTACTGGGGCAATAAAAACAAGTCACCCAATAGCCTCATTTTTCCGGTACTTGACCTTAATTCAAATCTTTACAAGCAGCATGAGGATAGAAAGATGTTCATTCACATGATTAATGATTGGCTAAAGCACATGCAAAAGGAACTAGGCATTACAAAGAAAATCACCACTTATGTCGCTAGGCATACCTTTTCCACCATAATGAAGAATTCAGGGGTTTCAACAAGGTATATACAAGAAGCACTTGGTCATCAGTCACTGACTACTACAGAAAATTATTTGGCAAGTTTTGATGGTGAAACTAAAAGGAAGCTTGCATTGCATTTAGAAGTTTTCAAAACTCGGGATAATGAATTTTGAAAGAACCTTTTATTATAACGGTTTATCGATCTCTAAACTAAAGGAAGTTATGAGATAATTAACACCCTAATTAAATTAAGGGAGTATTTGTTGTTTTAATTGACTTTACAACTTCTTTGAACTAGTCATTTAAATTTAATTTATATTTGTTTATACAACTAAAAAGCAACTGAATATAATGTCAGACTCAGCTAAAGGCCCATTAGCAGGCTATTTATTTCAATTTGAAAAAGCTCTGCTTTTGTTAGCAAACTTGAGTTCCAATGATTTTGTAACGATTGAAGATGTGGATGATATTGCTGCACATCATGAAGATGGAACTGT
>JAAFHG010000634.1 GCA_013297585.1 Chitinophagales bacterium | reverse complement strand
GACGATATCACGTATCGTTTCACATTTACGCAAGTAAACCAAGATCCTACAACGTTTTTCAACATTCGTTTAGGGCAGCAAAACACAAAAACCACCTACACTTTAGAGCGTAGCATCAACAACAGTGGTGTATTTACAACCATTGTAAGCAATGGTATAGTACCACCACCAAACATTGGCCCACGTTCTATTGAAAATGGCACAGTAGGTTTAGGTGCAAGTAGCTACGATGCATTGATGACAGCAGCAATTGCTACCGCTACCACTGGCGAAAAAGTATTTGCAGGCCCTGTTGATGATCCATTTTTTGTAGACCTTGGTGGTGCATTTGATGTAGGTGGTTTTAGAGCTAATGGCAAAGATGGTTTGGCTAAATTTAACTGCCATTCTTTAGTAATTGAAGTGCCTATTTCAACTTTGCAAAAAGCAGGTAAAACAACTGCACAAGCAACTTCTATACTTGACCCTGAGTTTGTAATTGGTGTATATGCAAGTGCCAGTCGCCCTGCAATTACAACTTTCGATTCTACTGGTGGCAAACCAGTTGCTTCTGGTAGTTGGATTCAAGTATCTCGTTTAGGTATGCCTTTAACCAATGAAGTAGTCATTCCTATTGGCCAAAAAGATAAATGGAATGCGACATCACCAAATAATGATTTGCAATTTGCAACATACTTTAAAAACCCTGAGTTAGCCTTATACATGGATGATTCTCAGTTTGGTGGTGCGGTACCAGGTTTAGCGCCTTTGCGTATTCAAAGCAATTCATTGGGTGCATTTGACTTTAGAAATGGCAAACCAGGTTTATTTGGCTTAAAAGGTAATCCTGCTTTAGATGGTACTGCATTAAGCGAAGCAAACTTTGGCAGCATTTTATTACCAGATAATGCTAGCCCACGTGCGGTAGATATTTTACCAGCATTTTATACAGGTGTACCAAATTTAAGACCTTATCAGTTCGCCACAGGCAAGCCAGCAGGTAGCCCACTATCAGCAGGTAAACCATTTATCAATAACTTTTTGCCTACCCTTAGCGATATGTTACGCCTAAACATGGCCGTACCAGTAACGCCAAGAAACAGTGCTGATTTTAGCTCTTTAGGTATTGTAAGAGCAGCGGTATTAGGTTTAACAGATCCTCGCTTTACGGCTAGTGGTACAGCATTACAATTTATACCAAACATGGATGGTTTTCCTAATGGTAGACGCTTAGAAGATGATGTAACAACTATTGAATTACAGGCTGTGGGTGGTGTAGTACTTGCTGCTATTGGTTTGTGGTACGATGATTATAATACCAATGGTAATAATCCTGTATCAAATCAATTGGTAAATGTAATTAGCTATAATGCTGGTATAACTGTAAATGATACCACTTTTAAAACTGGTTTTCCGTACGTACAAGCACCTTGGCGTGGCTTTACAGGTGCAAACTATGTAGGCCCAGTAAACACACCTTTACCAGTAAACTTTGTTGACTTTACTGCAAATGTATCTGGTGATAATGTATTGCTAGATTGGCAAGTAACCAATGAAGTTAACAATAACCATTACGAGGTAGAACAAAGTACAGGTAGTAGCTTTAGCAAAGTAGGTACAGTTAATGCAACAGTAGGTGGCGGTATTAAAAACTACGGTTTTACACACACAACACCTGCTAAAAATGCAACTAATTACTACCGTATTAAGCAAGTAGATAATGATGGTAAATTCAGCTACTCACCTATTCGCTCTGTAAGATTTGATAGTAAAACTGTGTTATCTATTTCACCGAATCCTGCGAGCAGCTTTATTAATGTAAGCAGTACGCAAAGCAATATTAACATTGCCATATTTGACGGTAATGGTAAAAAAGTAGCCAATAAACTATTAACATCTGGTAATGCTCGTTTAGACATATCTGGCTTATCAAGTGGCACTTATATTGTAATTGCAGAAAGCAATGGAGCAACGGTAGCTTCTAAAAAAATTGTAAAACAATAACGCCCCCGTTAAATATCCAATTCTCATTTAACCCAGCCAATTGGCTGGGTTATTTTTTTGTGCAGTTATTTCTTTACCAATTCAAACCAGTTTTTACAATAAGCCGTATGTATTAAAAACCTGTACATCATCTGAAATTAATACAACATGAAAAAGAATCAAATCTACCTACTAAGTATTGCCGTTTTTTTAATTGCTACAATAGCAATTGTAGTTAATTACAATAACAAACAAAAACAAAAAGACGGTTACGTGTACGAATTATTAGAACGTAA
>JAAFHG010000155.1 GCA_013297585.1 Chitinophagales bacterium | reverse complement strand
CCGACTATAAAGCTTACAGCCCAGAGCAAGATTTATATGCTTATCCAATGACTCAAAATTTCATATTTGGCGTAAAGGTTGGCTTATAGTCAATTAATTCTAAAACCTTCTTTTAGAAAAATTAACCTCGTATTATTTAAAAAACAACGAATGAAAAATATATATAAAATTGCTATTTGCGCTTTAGGAATAGTATTACTCAATACCTCTTGTAAAAAATGGCTTACGGAGGAAAATTTTACACAAATCAGCTCCGATGTTATTTATAAAGATGAAGCAGGGTTAACCGTTGGATTAGGCGCTTTGTATAATTTACAACGCACTTACGAAAGGGTAAGCGATGCAAATGCATTAACACAAAATAATTTGTGGTTATACTGTGCAGATGATTTAGGCTGCACTAGAACCTTTAATGACGCCCAAATTTATAAAGCTGCCATGACCCCAACAGCTTTCCCTGCGGGTAAATGGACGTCTGGTTATCAATTAATTGATAGGGCAAGTGCTGTTATCACCAAAGCCGCTACAGTTAACTTTGCTGTACCTGCAAATAAGGCCAAACTAATTGCAGAAGCTAAGGTAATAAGAGCAATGACTTATTTTAAGCTTTGGCAGTTATACGATAATATTTTGATAGATACCATACCTACAGATGTTACTAATGCTTTCGATCCACAAGTATTTAAGCCAGCCACAAAAGAAGAGGTATTGGGCTTAATTAATTTCGATCTTGACTACGCCATAGCTAACTTACCTTACACGGCAAAATTTGGTCAGGTAAGTCAAGGCTTAGCTCGCCACCTTCGTGCGCAGGTTGCGGCTTGGCAAGGCGATTGGGCTACAATGGCAGCCCAGTGCGATGCAGTTATTAACAATGGTGGCTACAGCTTACAAGCAGTTGATAAAGTTTTTGCTGCCGATGTAAACCATAAAGAGTCGCTATTTACATACCAAATGGATGAGGTTTTAGGTGGCAACGATGCATTGGCAGGTGGTAACCAACATATTTTATCAGCTGTTTTTACTGCTCGTTATTATGAAATGCCAGGTGGACATATGATTGAAGATAATAATTGGGGAGGCAATTCTTTTGCATGGACAACTCCTAATTTTTATCTAAAAAGATTATTAGGTTGGGTTGAGTCAACAGGTCTTTCACCCGATAAACGTTTTAGTGCTTATTTTTATCCTGATACAGTTATTGGTAACAAGCCAGGGTCTGCTTATTATGGTTTAAAATTGCCTCAATCTTCATACCCTGGTGGTAGTGCAGCAGCAGGTGGTAACTATAGGCAATACCATTGGAGTGTTAAAAAATTCCAAGATTTTACTAAGCCAGATGGTCGTGCAGGTAGTTTTAAAGATGTAATTGCCTATCGCTTAGCAGAAACTCTATTGATGGGTGCAGAAGCTCATTGGAGAATGACAAATAATCCTACAAATACAACAGCACTCAACTACATCAATCGTATAAGGGCTAGGGCAGGTATGCCAAATTTTACAACTATCGATCAGCAGACCATACTAGACGAGTCAGCAAGAGAGCTAGCATTCGAAGGCGGCCGTTGGTTCTTGTTAAAAAGAATGGGCGTTTTAGTATCTCAAGTAAATCAATATCATACTTTCGGAAGTGCTAAATCAAATGAAGCCGTATTTCCAATGTTGACACACATGGTGCGTTGGCCAATACCACAAGGCCAAATAGATTTAATGGCACCTAATTTTCCTCAGAACACGGGTTATTAAGGGGTATATTTTCTGGGTTGGTACACGCTATCAGCCCAGAATTTTTTTATGTAAGCAATTTGTAACAATGTTATTTAGCTCTTGTTGCGTCCCACATTGCATCAGTTTCAATCAATTCAGCTTTTATCATAGCGCGGCGAAAGCCTTTATTAATTAAACTAAATATGATTAAGACTAGTTTTTATAAACAACTAACCATTCTTGCTGTCTCTTTTGTGTTATCATCAACCATAGTTATAACTGCTTTGGCACAAGCAACGGTTTTGCCATATAAGAACAAGAGCTTACCCATAGAACAGAGAATTAAAGACCTTCTAAAGCGTATGACTCTAGAAGAAAAAATTCTTCAAACCAACCAATGGACTTACGGTAAAAACGCCAATGAAAATAATATTGAAGCTAGTAAAAAAGCAGTACGACCTGAAATTGGCTCGCTTATTTATCGCAGTATAAGTCCAGTTTATCGTAACGATATTATGCGTAAAGCCATTAACGAATCTCGTTTAGGTATTCCTATTTTAATGGGCTTTGACGTCATACATGGTTACAGAACAGTGTATCCCATTCCATTGGCACAAGCCTGTTCGTTTAACACAGAATTAGTAACACAAGCCTGTGCAGTAGCAGCCAAAGAATCAAGGTTATCTGGTGTTGATTGGACGTTTTCACCCATGATAGATGTGGCTCGTGATGCCCGTTGGGGCAGGGTTTCAGAAGGTTATGGTGAAGATACTTATACCAATTCTATGTTTTCTGTTGCATCTGTAAAAGGGTATCAAGGTAAAAGTTTATCAGACCCTTATTCTATTGCTGCTTGTTTAAAACATTACATCGGTTACAGCCTTTCAGAAGGCGGTAGAGATTATCGTTATGCAGATGTATCTGCACAAACGCTTTGGGAAACTTTTATGCCGCCTTACGAAGCTGGCGTAAAAGCTGGTGCCGCTACTTTAATGAGTGGTTTTAATGACATCAGTGGTATTCCTGCATCTGCCAATCCTTATACCTTAACTGATATTTTAAAAAAACGCTGGAAGCATGATGGTTTTGTGGTTTCAGATTGGGGCTCTGTAATTAATTTAATACCACAGGGCTTTGCCAAAGACAACAAAGAAGCTACGCTAAAATCATTTATGGCTGGTGTTGAAATGGATATGGTGGATAATGTATACGTAGAAAATCTAGAACAACTTGTAAAAGAAAATAAGATTCCAATAGCAAAAATAGATGAAGCCGTAAGAAGAATCTTACGCATCAAATTTCGCCTTGGATTATTCGATAAACCTTATGTAGAAGAACTATCAGAAAAAGATCGCTACTATCAGCCAGAAAGCATGGCCATTGCGGCAAGATTGGCAGAAGAATCGATGGTTTTGTTGAAAAATAAACAACATGCTTTACCAGTTTCTAAAGATGTTAAAAACATTGCTTTGATTGGTCCTTTGGCAAAGAATAAAGTTGATTTAATGGGTTCTTGGGAAGGTCAAGGTATTGCCGATGTTGTTGAAACTATTTATGAAGGCTTTGAAAAGGAATACAAAGGCAAAGCCAATATTCTTTACGCAAAAGGCTGCGATTTCGATGGTATCAATGAAGCTGATTTTGAAGCAGCTTTAGCAGTGGCACAACAATCTGATGTTGTGGTATTGTGTATGGGCGAAATGAAAAAATGGAGCGGTGAAAATGCTTCTCGCTCTACCATTGCATTGCCTGCTATTCAAGAACGGTTAGTGAGTTATTTAAAAAAATCTGGCAAGCCTATCGTTTTATTATTATCAAGTGGAAGACCTGTAGAATTGGGTAAACTTGATACATTATCTGACGCAATTTTAGAAATTTGGCAACCAGGTATTGCAGGCGGCTCATCTGTTGCTGGTTTGGTTTCTGGCCGTTTAAATCCTTCAGGAAAGCTGGCAATTACATTTCCATTAACTACTGGTCAAATTCCTACTTACTACAATATGCGTCAGTCTGCTCGTCCAAAATTGGGTGGATATCAAGATATTTCTAGTGAGCCAAAATATTGGTTTGGTCATGGGTTAAGCTATACCACGTTTTCTTACGATAGTGTGAAAATATCTAGCAAAACCATCAAAAAAAATCAAAAACTCACTGCTCAAATCAATATAACCAATACAGGCAATATGGATGGCAAAGAAACAGTGATGTGGTTTATTTCAGACCCGGTAGCTTCTATTACAAGACCCATGAAAGAGTTGAAGTTTTTTGAAAAGAAAACGTTGAAAGTAGGTGAGAAAATGACTTTCAAGTTTGAGATTGACCCAATGAGGGATTTAAGTTTTCCTGATGCAAATGGTAACCGTGTATTAGAAAGTGGCGACTTCTACATCAGCATTAACAATCAAAAAATAAAGTTTGAATTGGTTGATTAAACATCACCAGTTTATTTAAAATACTTCCAATAACAACCACAAATAACTAGAATGGCAAACAATAAAACCCAACTCATCATCAGCAAAGTATTTGATGAAATTGAAAAGCTGATACCTGTTTATATGGACGTTCCTGCTGATAAAAGTATTTCTAATGGCAACGTAGCTGCCTGCATTATTGATGAAAACGGATTGGTGCATGGTAAAATGTTTGGCACTAATAATTCAAGATTAAGGCAGTCGTACAAAGTGGCTTGGACAAAAGCAAGTCAAGTGTGGCTTACTGGTGTAAAAACGGGTGATTACGAACGAATGGTTTTTAATAAAGAACTTGATGAGAATGGTAATGGTATTGAAGCTCCAGATTTAATTGGCTGGCAAGGTGGGCAACCATTAACCATGAAAAATGGCAGTAAACTAGCCGTAGGTTTTAGTGGCTTTAGAGGTGTTACAGACCTTGAAATAATGGAAAAGGCATTAGCTGAAGCAGAACAATTTTAATAAATACACTTAAAAATTAAACGATGCAATACTTGCCAAACGATAAAAGATATGATACAATGGAATATCGTAGGTGTGGGAAAAGTGGATTGATGTTGCCAGCCATCTCACTAGGGCTTTGGCACAATTTCGGACATATAGATGTGCTAGAAAATGCACGTAAAATTTTACATACTGCTTTCGATAATGGCATCACACATTTTGATTTAGCCAATAATTATGGGCCACCTGCTGGCTCGGCAGAAGATAATTTTGGAAAAATATTCAAAGATGATTTCGTTCCATATCGTGATGAATTAATCATTTCAACCAAAGCTGGTTGGGGTATGTGGCCTGGGCCTTATGGTGATTGGGGCTCTAAAAAATATTTAACAGCAAGTCTAGATCAAAGCTTGAAACGCATGAGGCTTAATTATGTGGACATTTTTTATCATCACCGTCCTGACCCCAATACACCCTTAGAGGAAACTATGGGCACGCTAGACTTGATGGTTCGTCAAGGTAAAGCCTTATATGTAGGTATATCTAGTTACCAGCCCGTAGAGGCTGCGAAGGCAATTAAAATTCTAAAAGATTTAGGTACACCTTGTTTAATTCATCAACCAAAATATTCTATGCTTGATCGCTGGGTTGAGCATGGCCTGTTGGATGTTTTAGAAGATAACGGTGTTGGCTGTATTTCTTTTTCACCATTGGCACAAGGCTTATTAACTAATAAATATTTGAATGGTATACCAGAAGGTTCAAGAGCTGCAAGCCATCGTGGTAATGGAGCCATTGAAGAAGACCAAGTATCAGAAGACACAATAAGTAAAGTACGTGCATTAAATGAAATTGCAAAAAGGCGTGGGCAAAATTTAGCGCAAATGGCATTAATGTGGATTCTAAAAGATACTCGTATTACCTCAGTATTGGTAGGTGTAAGTAGGCCCGAACAGCTGCTGGATTCAATAGCTGGGCTTAATAATTATGTATTTACTGCTGAGGAATTGATGCAGATTAATGAAATTCTGAAGTAATAAAGATTATAAAATATATTAATTTACTTTGAAAAAAGTCGCTATATGAAAATGCAAAAAACATCTTTTGCAGCATTATTGCTTATGTTAATTGCTAATTCATCTTGCAAAAAGACAGAAGCTCAAACTACACCTACGGTCATTCCTCCACCCGTAAGTACTGCTTATTATCAAGTAAAGGCAAGAACCAATTCATTAAGTACATCTTGGGGTACATATACAGCAAAAACTATTGATAAGCTGCCTGGTTTTATTTATACTACCGATCCTGAAATAAATACATATGGTAGTTGGAAAGTAAATCAAGCAACTGCTTCTGGTTATTTTAGAGTTGAGAAAAAGGCAGATCGTTGGTGGATTGTTGATCCAGAAGGCTACCCTTTTATTCATAAAGGAGTAGCAGTTTTTACTCCAGGCGGATCGACTGGGCAAAAAGCAGCACTTACATCTAAATATGGTACTACAGCAAATTGGGCAAACCAGGAAAGTCAGTTATTAAGAGATAATGGTTTCAATGGTGTGGGTGCATGGTCTAATGTAGATGCAATTAGGCAATCTTCAAAGCCACTAGTATATACTGTTATTGTAAACCCAATGGGGGCTTTCAAATCGCAGGATATAAAAAAATATCCAGGTGGTGTTTATCCTGCGGGTACATATGGTTGGCAAGGTTACAGATATGATTTGGCAATGGTTTTTGACCCTCAATTTGATACCTATGTAGAGAGTTCAATTGCACCTATTGCTAAATATGCTTTAGATAAAAATCTACTGGGTTATTTTACTGATAATGAATTGCCTTGGAAAAACGATGCTCTCGATAGACACTTGAAATATTTGGGAACTACAGAACCAGGCTATATAGCAGCAAAAAAATGGTTAGATACTCGCAAAGGGTTTAGTGCAAGCTTATCTGATGTTAACGATGCTGACAGGCTAGCTTTCACAGGTTTTTATTTTGAAACGTATGTTAAAAAAGTATCTGATGCTATTCGTAAATACGATTCGAATCACCTGTATTTAGGCTGTCGCTTTAATCAAGAATCTGAGGAACTTAATAATTCCGAAATGTTTAAAGTAGCTGGTAAATACATGGATGTAGTATCAATAAATCATTATCGTAAATGGGAGCCAGTACAATCTATAATGACTAATTGGACTACATGGTCTGGAAAGCCTTTTATTATTACAGAATGGTATACCAAAGGAGAGGATAGTGGATTACCGAATAATTCTGGTGCTGGCTGGAATGTTCCAACCCAAACAGACAGAGGTTATTTCTATCAAAACTTTACCATTGAATTATTAAAAAGCAAATCTTGTGTTGGCTGGCATTGGTTTACATATCAAGATAACGATCCATTAGATTTAACAACTGATCCTTCAAATAGAGATTCAAATAAAGGTATTGTAAATAGCCTTTTTGCGCCATATTCACCATTATTGACTAATATGAAAACGCTCAATACCCATGTTTACGAGCTAATAAAATACTTAGATAAATAGTTATTAAATAAAATTCTTATACTTTTTTAATAAAATATTTAAATTATTTAACACTTAAATGGACATGAAAAAAATCATAACCACATTATCAATACTAATTTGCACTTCGCTAACTCTCAATTTATTTGCGCAAGTACCTAATTCTAAAATTGGTTCTTTTGAACGCTTCGCAGATATTGGATTACCTGCATTTGCAGGTGCTGCAAGTTATCATGAACCATCTCAAACTTATCGTCTATCAGGCTCTGGCTCTAATATTTGGTTTGGTAGAGATAGCTTTTCTTTTTTGAGTAAAAGAATAAACGGCGATTTTATTCTGCAAACCCAAGTACGTTTTATTGGCGAAGGTCACGAACCACACCGCAAAGCAGGGTTGATGATTAGAAGCTCTGCAGCTACTAACTCACCAGTTATTGCCTGTACCGTTCATGGTGATGGTTTAACAGCGTTTCAATACAGAACTACTGCTGGTGCAAATATGAAAGAGATTAAGCTCACTATAAAAGGGCCTGATGTTTTGCAATTAGAAAAGAAAGGTAATACTTACACAATGTCTGTGGCACGTTTTGGTGAAGTTTATCAAGTGCAAAAATTGGATAGCATTGATTTAGGTACAGACTTAATTGCAGGTTTATACATCTGTGCGCATACCAATAAGTTTTCTGAAGAAGCCGAATTTAGCAATACTCGAATATACAAACCAGCACCAGACTCTTTAATTCAGTATAGAAATTATATTGGAAGTGCATT
>JAAFHG010000424.1 GCA_013297585.1 Chitinophagales bacterium | reverse complement strand
GCGGCAATAATACCGTAGGCTGGTTAGTAACAGGTGGTGGCTTAGTGGCTAGTATTACTGGTGGCTATTTTATATTGGTAGGGCAGCAGCGCCTTGTAGCTGCTACCGAATTTTTTAATAAAAAATATGCTACCAAAGCGACAGCGGGTGTAGGTATTACCAACAATGGTGTAGGTGTAGTGGTAAAATTTTAAATTAGAAGAATTTAACGCAAAGGTTTCTACAACGAAACAAAGGATACTAAGGGCACTAAGCTTATTTGTAAAATTTATTGATAATCCTTTGTGTACGTTGTATTCGTTGCGTACTTTGTGTGAAAAGGTTCTTAAATTCTTAGTGTACTTAGTATTCTTAGTGCACTTTGTGTGAAATTCTCAAACTATGCAAAAAGTTATCATTAGTGTACAAGATTTACGCAAAGCCTATGGCGAGTTTGTAGCTGTAAAGGGCATTAGCTTTGATGTGTATGAAGGCGAAATATTTGGTCTACTTGGGCCTAATGGTGCTGGTAAATCTACCACGCTAGAAATAATAGAAACCTTACGCCAAAAAACAAGCGGTACTGTAGTAGTAGATGGTCTTGACCTTGATAAACTACCCAACGAGATTAAGAAAATAATAGGGGTGCAGTTACAAGCAAGTGGCTTTTACCCGGGTTTAAATTTGGTTGAGTTGATTAACCTTTTTGCTGGCTTGTACAACCAAACTGTAGACCCTCTCGAATTTTTAGATAAGGTGAACTTGCGTGATAAAGCCAAGGCAAAATTTAAAGAACTAAGTGGTGGGCAAAAGCAACGCTTTTCTATTGCTACCACCTTAATCAATCAGCCGAAAATTATTTTTTTAGATGAACCTACCACAGGGCTTGACCCACAAGCAAGGCGTAATCTGTGGGATTTAATTTTAGACATTCGCAAGCAAGGCACTACCGTAATTATTACCACGCACTATATGGATGAAGCCGAAGTGCTGTGCGATAGAGTAGCCATTATAGACAGCGGTAACATCATTGCAATCAATACACCTAACCAACTGATAGACGACCTTGTAGCCACTGGTTTTGAAAGACCAACACAGGTAAAAAAAGCCAACTTGGAAGATGTGTTTATTAACTTAACTGGGGTGAATTTGCGGGAGGAGTGAGAAAAGGCAAGGAGTTTTGAGGCAAAGAGAGTAGGAACACGAATGACTTGATTGGATGAATAAAATTTGATTTATTGTTCCACTAGAAACAATTGGTTGGTAGGAATAATTATGTCGGCAAATAGATTCGTTCCATAAGAACGATGCTATCGGAACGAAGGGTGATTATATATTATAATAAATTATTATTTTTTCGGGCGAAGCAAATAATAGATTTGGATAATTATTAGTCACCCATCAACTATTCTACAAATCCCTCAAAGGATTTCTACGTGCAGCGGTGATGTAACGTTTCATGTTTAGCCAAAACGCTAAAATCATGTACACAATAATGGGCGAGCCAACAGTGAGGAAAGAGATATAAATAAACCACATGCGTATACGTGTGGTAGCAATGCCTAGTTTTTCGCCCAATGCTGAGCAGACCCCAAAGGCGTGAATCTCAAAAAAAGCTCTAATCTTATCCATGGTAATACGTTTTTCGATTGATAGGGGTGCTCAATCCATTGCAATTTATAAAATTTTCACTATAAACCCAAAACACATTTTAATGGGGCTTTGTTTTACCGTAAATTCGCCACCAAAAATTGGAATAGCTATTTGATGAATATTATTGTGTGCAACATCAATTTTTACAACTGCTATTAATTAATTGAAAAAAAGTTTCATTATGAGTTATAAAGATTACATCAACGAAATTGAAGAGAGAAAATCGCAAGGGCTGCATCCTAAGCCAATTGATAGTGCTGAATTGGTAAGCGAAATTATTGAACAGATTAAAGATTTGGGCAACGAATACCGTGCTGATTCGCTTCAGTTTTTTATCTACAACACGTTGCCAGGAACTACCCCTGCTGCTGTTGTTAAGGCTAAGTTTTTGAAAGAAATTATACTTGGTCAGTCTGTTGTAAATGAAATAACCCCTGATTTTGCTTTTGAATTATTGTCGCACATGAAAGGCGGCCCGTCAATTGAAGTATTGCTAGATGTGGCTTTAGGCAATGACGCTGCTATTGCAAAACAAGCTGGTGACGTATTAAAAACGCAAGTGTACTTGTACGATGCAGATTTGAAACGCTTGAAAGATGCTTTTGAAAGTGGTAATGCTACTGCAAAAGACATAGTTGAAAGTTATGCTAAAGCCGAGTTTTTTACCAAATTACCTGATGTACTTGAAGAGATTAAAGTGGTAACATTTATAGCTGGCGAAGGTGATATTTCAACCGATTTATTGTCACCGGGTAACCAAGCACACTCACGTTCTGACCGTGAATTACACGGAAAATGTATGATTTCGCCAGCTGCACAAGCTGAAATTGAAGCTTTGAAAGCACAACATCTAGATGCATCTGTCATGTTAATTGCTGAAAAAGGCACCATGGGTGTTGGTTCATCAAGAATGTCGGGCGTAAATAACGTGGCACTTTGGACAGGCAAACAAGCTAGCCCTTATGTACCTTTTGTAAATTTTGCTCCAATTGTTGGTGGTACTAATGGTATTTCGCCAATTTTTCTTACTACAGTTGACGTAACTGGTGGTATTGGTATTGACCTTAAAAACTGGGTTAAAAAAGTAGATGCTGATGGTAAAGTTGTGCGTGATGAAAATGATGAACCTATCCTTGAGCATGTGTACTCTGTGGCTACTGGCACAGTATTGACCATTAATACAAAAACAAAAAAATTATACAACGGTGATAAAGAGTTGATTGATATTTCTAGATCTTTCACTCCTCAAAAAATGGAATTTATCAAAGCGGGTGGTTCTTATGCCATCGTATTTGGTAAAAAAATCCAAACATTCGCTTCTCAATTATTAGATATTGCTATTGCGCCAGTATTTGCGCCTTCAAAAGAGGTGTCTCATGAAGGGCAAGGTCTTACAGCGGTTGAAAAAATCTTCAATAAAAACGCAGTAGGCGCTACACCGGGTAAAGTGTTACATGCTGGTTCTGATGTACGTGTATTGGTAAATATTGTTGGCTCTCAAGATACTACGGGTTTAATGACCGCACAAGAATTGGAATCAATGGCGGCAACAACTATTTCTACCACGGTTGATGGTGCTTACCAATCTGGTTGTCACACGGCATCTGTTTGGGATAAAAAAGCGCAAGCGAATATTCCAAAGTTGATGAAATTCATGAACGAGTTTGGTTTGATTACCGCTCGTGACCCTAAAGGTGTGTATCACTCAATGACCGACGTAATTCATAAAGTATTGAATGATATTACGATAGATGATTGGGCAATTA
>JAAFHG010000344.1 GCA_013297585.1 Chitinophagales bacterium | reverse complement strand
ACTGCTATTAATCGCATCTACAATTACAGTAAAGTTGGCCGCTTTAATGGCTGCCACATCTACCAAAGGATAATTGATAACGGCTTCAATATGTTTGTCTAAAGCGGTGGTATCTTCTGTGTAAGTACCTAATTTATCTACTGTTGCAAAATTGTAATCGTCTTTTGCTGCGGTTTCTAAAATTAAAGCCCCTTCTGCACCACTTATAAATTCGCCTTTATGATTCAGCAATTTTAAAGCGTTCCACTCTTTAGGGTTATGACTTGCTGTTAAAATAATACCGCCAGCAGCTTTGTGAAAAACCACAGCCATTTCTACCGTAGGCGTAGTACTTAAGCCAAGATTGACAACATCTAAACCCAACGCATTTAAAGTGCTAATAACCAAACGCTCTACCAAAGCACCACTTATTCTGCCATCACGACCAATAACTACTGTTTTATTACTAGATTGCTGTGCCAACCAAGTGCCATAAGCTGCCGTAAAACGCACTACATCTAGTGGGCTTAATGTATCGCCAGGTTTGCCGCCAATAGTGCCCCTGATACCAGAAATACTCTTAATTAATGCCATAATTCGTCTATTTAAAATTCAACAATAGGGGTTTGCAAACATAGTAGAAAATGGATTATTGATGCCTTAATTTTATAACCACTTATCTTAGCGCCATGGGAGCAAATGCTTGGTATAAAGATTGGTTTAATTCGCCACATTATCATTTATTATACAATAATAGAGATGACAATGAAGCACAAGCATTTTTAGAGCGCTTGGTTGCATATTTACAACCAAAAAAAGATGCAACAATGTTGGATGTAGCTTGTGGCAAAGGTAGACACAGCAAGGCTTTGGCCGATATGGGTTTTGATGTAACTGGTATAGATTTGTCTTCATCGTCTATAGCAGCCGCTAAGTTGGATGAAAGCGAGCATCTGCATTTTTACGAGCATGATATGCGCTTGCCTTTTTGGATTAATTACTTCGATTTTGCGTTTAATTTCTTCACAAGCTTTGGCTATTTTAGAACTGAACGTGAACATAACAATGCATTGAGAACGGTAGCACAAAGTTTACGTAAGGATGGCTTGTTTATAATTGATTACTTGAATGTGCATTATACAGAAGATAGAATGCAAAAAAGCTTCACAAAAACATTTGACGACACAACTTTTCATGTAAGTAAATGGCATGATGATGACCATTTTTTTAAGCAAATACAGGTTACGGATGCAACCAATGTGTCGCCCAAACATTTATCTACCGAGAAAGTAGCTAAGTTTAGTTTGGGCGATTTTACAGAAATGTTGGCTTACCAAAAAATGCAAGTACAGCAGGTATTTGGTGATTATCAGCTTGGCAGTTATGACATAATAAAATCGCCACGAATGATTATCGTGGCGAAGAAAATGGTATAACTAAAACTTTGATTTTAAAAGCAATTTATTAGCTGAATCTATGTAAGGCAGCGAATCTTTATATGCTGGCATTAGAAAGTTGAATTTAGAGTTGCCCTTAGGTTGAAATTGGTTCGCTTTATGAGCTTTTACTGCATCTAAAACCTTTTGCATATCTAATTTACCCTTTGGGCACATTTCATCTTTGTAAGTGCCATCTGGTTTTACAACTGGCATATTATCCGGCTGGCTTTTGTACACATCTAAACCATTGCTATTGTACAAAAAGATTTGATTTGTCGGACCAACATTTGCAGAAGGCATATTATCAATGGGTTTATTTAGCGACAAATTACTTAAGCGATTTTCTCTAGCTAATTGAAGCGATGTTGGTTGTTGTGCAGATGAAGATATGGTAATGAAACTAGTAGTTATAAGTAGTAGAAATTTCACAAGAAACTATTTTAGATGCTAATATACGTAATTGACAGTATTTGATTGCGTTGCGCTGCAAAAAAAAACTTAAAATTTACACGCAGTGGTTGGGCAAACTTTATTTTTACAAGATGTTATCAATCAATGCTATTTTCCTCAACATTATAGATTGGATTAAAAAATGGGATACCTATTTTTTTCTGAAAATCAACACCAAACTCACCAATCCATTTTTAGACTTTGTATATCCTTGGTATAGAGATAGTATTACTTGGGTGCCTTTCTATGTGTTTATGCTAGCTTTTATGGCTCTTAATTTCGGTAAAAGAACTTGGCATTGGTTGTGGTTTGCAGTGTTAACCATTTTAGTGTCAGACCAAACAAGTAGCACTTTGGTAAAAGGCTTTTTCGCAAGGCCACGACCCTGTAGAGATGAAATATTGCAGTTTCAAGTACGTTTATTATTAGATGGTTGTTCGGGTGGTTATAGTTTCACGTCGTCTCATGCTACCAATCATTTTGCTATAGCCATGTTTTTTTCACAAACGCTCAAGCCATTTATAGGCAAATGGCACCAACTATTTTTTGTATGGGCTGCTACCATTGCTTATGGTCAGGTGTATGTAGGTGTGCATTACCCTTTCGATATTATTTGTGGTGGCTTGCTTGGTTGTGGCATTGGTTATCTTGTTGCTTCATTGTTTAATAGAAACGTGGGTGGCTTGCAACTGCGTTCTCAAATACCTAATTTATGATTACAAAACGTTCATCTATTATCATATTAACGCTGTGTGCTGTTGCCTATTTATTGGGCATGTTTTGCGTACCGCTAATGAATATTGATGCGGCACAATACGCTTCAATAAGCCGTGAAATACTTGAGCGTAATAGCTTCTTGCAAGTGTTCGATTTGGGTAAAGATTACCTCGACAAACCGCCCATGTTGTTTTGGTTATCAGCATTAAGCATGAAGCTATTTGGCATACATGATTGGGCTTACCGTTTGCCATCGTTCTTGTTTGCATCGTTGGCTATTTATAGCACCTATCGTTTGGCGCTATTATTTTACAAAAAAGAAATTGCCATTTTAAGCGCCTTGGTATTAGCTACTTGTCAGGCATTGTTTTTAATAAACCACGATGTAAGAACCGATACCATGTTAATGGGCTGGGTAATTTTTAGCCTATGGCAATTGGCAGCATGGTATAGCACCAAAAGTTGGTTAAACTTCTTTTTAGCATTTGTAGCAATAGCAGGTGGTATGATGACGAAAGGGCCAATCGCTTTGATGGTACCTGCCTTTGCATTTGTACCGCATTTTATGTTGAGAAGAGAATGGAAGCAATTATTTAGAGTTGAATATATTTTAGGCTTACTCATTATTGCAGTGGCTTTAGTGCCTATGAGTTGGGGCTTGTATCAGCAATACGATTTACATCCAGGTAAATTAATTAATAATGTACCCATCAAATCTGGTTTAAAATTTTACTATTGGACGCAAAGTTTTGGCCGCTTTACTGGCGAAAATTATTACCGTGAAAATGGGTATTTCACTTTCTTGTTTGAGAATATGCTATGGAGCTTTTTACCTTGGATTATCTTCTTTTTGATAGGTTTAGTATTTGATTTGGTTGGGCTAATAAAAAGTCGTTTTAAGCTCACTCAAAATGAAGAATGGATAAGCACAGGTGGTTTTGTAGTTACTTATTGCATCTTGGCTCGTAGTCAGGCACAGCTGCCACACTATATTTTTATTGTGTTTCCTTTGGCAGCCATTATCACGGCCAAGTTTTTATATAAGCTAACTTACACTGATCAATTGGTTATTTGGCGCAAAGCATTAACCGTATTGCACGTGGTTATATTTACAGCTATTTGGGCTGCTTTGGTGGCATTATTAATCTTTCCTTTTGTGTCAATACCAAAATATGTTGGTTGTTTCGCTGCTATTGGTTTGCTAGCCATGTTCTACATTTTAACGCTAAAGAAAACTGGCTTTCCTAAGTTATTAGAAGTGGCTTTTTTCACCATTATAGGTGTAAACATCTTCTTAAACTCAGCATTTTACCCCACCTTACTCAAGTTTCAAATTGGTAATACTGTTGCTGATGTCATTTCGAAACAACAATTACCTAAAGAGCGTGTAAGCATTTATGGTGCTGGTAACGATTATACGCTGCATTTTTATGGTAATCACATTTTCAAGCAAAAGACAAGCTTTGCTCAGCTAGATAGCAGCGATATTATACTAACGCCAAAAGACAGTGTAGCCGTTGTAACAGCTAAATTTCCTGCAAGTAAAATATTGTACAACGGAAGAAGCTATGGCGTAACACAACTAACCAAAGAGTTTTTAGACCCAGCTACAAGAGAAACGGTAATAGACCGATACGTGATTGTGCGATTAGATAGTACAATTTCTAAGGCTAAATAA
>JAAFHG010000236.1 GCA_013297585.1 Chitinophagales bacterium | reverse complement strand
TTCCATCGCAAATGGTAGTATTAAGTGCTTGTAACACTGGTGCGGGCAAGCTAAAGCAAGGCGAAGGACTTATGAGTTTATCTAGAGCGTTTACCTATTCTGGAGTACAAAGTACAGTAGTAAGTTTGTGGCAAGTACCTGATAAAGAAACCACTGAACTGATGATTTTATTTTATACAAATCTCCGAAAAGGGTATTCAAAATCGGCGGCTTTAAGCAAAGCTAAAGTAGATTTTATAGAGAAGAATCCTTTAAAAAACCATCCATTTTATTGGAGTGGCTTTATACTTACAGGTAATAATAGTGCTATTGTAAACAACTATTTAGTTTGGGTATACTGGGCTTCAGGGATGTTTATTTTATTTACAATTGCACTTTTAGTGTATAAAAAAATGGTAGTGGTCTAAAATGTATGCTGATACGTTATAAAGTAGTTATGTACGAAATGACTATTCAAGTAAAATGCCCCAACTGCAACGATACAAGGTTAAAAAAATGGCATCAAGCGAACAGGGCAACAGAATTTTCTTTGCCACACTTGACGCAAGCAGTTTCAATATTTGTTTCATTATCATGGTGCAAATGCTGCTACAAAAGCACTAGTTCGTTCAATAGTGTTATACAGTAGTGGTATTAGAGATATTAACAGGGTGCTAAACATCAGTATTGGCTGTATTATATCCATACTGCGAAACGGGCTTAAGCAAAATAAAGAACCCTGTTTTAAGGGTAGTTATAAGCGGGTTTAAATTGACTGGTTTGAAGCATCGAAAGAAGGAAAAACGCTGGGTTGGGATACTTATAATAAAGAAACGAAGCAAATATTAGCTTTTCATATTGGTAAGAGAAACGATAAAAGTTGTAAAGCATTGATGAAAAAACTAAGCCATTTGTAAATCCGATAGCTATCGGATGACACCTATTGCACGGATAGTTGAAAATTGTACAAGAAGTATCTACTAGAGGAAAAGCATATTATCTCAAAAAAGGAAAACGACACATATTGAAAGAAGGCACAAGGATTCTAGAATGCATTTGAAAAGACTGACTAGAAAAACCAGTTTGTTTTTCTAAAAAAGATGCTTTGTATTATGATATTATTTAAAAATATATACAAAATAGAAATGCTGCCTAAAAAAGAATACATTTTGAGGCACTACCGAAAATAGTAGAACTAAACCACCTTGTAAACAATGCCACTACCCAACTAGTAAATACTACAAAAAACGTATGCATAAAAAGTAGATAACTACAAGAAATTAAACGATATATATGTAAATATGGTTATTAGCGAAAGTGGCCGAATTGTGATAGCTAGCCAAAAAATTACCTGCCCCGTTTGGAACGATGTGCGTTTTAAAGTAATGGGCAATTGGAGTCAAACATTTTCATGTGTAAACGCTTTAAATACACTTGCCAAGCCATATTCTACCAACATATTTAACGCTTACTGTGCAGGAAAATCTGCAGCCAACTATATGGCTACCTACAAAAATTTTTTGCTAGGCTTATCAGCCAATGATAAAGAGGCTGTAAAAAGTAATAGCAATGCTGCTTGGTTCGATTTAATTACGCAATAAATTTTAGAAACCATGCTGAGGGTGGTGACAAAAATTGTATGGTTTCGTTTACACCCACCCACATGTTCCGGCTATTTTGGTTTACTAAGTTTATCTAGCGCAACATTTATAGCCAATACATTAATTTTCTCTGTACCAAATAAGCCAGCCAATGGTTTTTCAACGCTTTGTTCTACCAACGCCTTGATTTTTTCTGGTGCTATGTTACGCTCTTTAGCAATTCTATGTACTTGTACCAATGCGCCTTTTACACTAATGTTTGGATCTAAACCACTGCCAGATGCAGTCACTAAGTCTGATGGAATATCTGCTTTTGCAACAGTAGGATTATGAACAATAAATGTGTCAATTCTATCTTTTACAACTTGTAAATAATCTGGATTGCTTGGGCCTTTATTACTACCAGAACTACCAGCAGCATTGTAACCGGCAGCAGATGGACGACTGTAGAAATATTTATCTTGTGTAAAGCTTTGCCCTTCTAACGTATAACCTTTTACTTTACCATCAATGCTTACTGTTTGGCCTTCGCCTTTGCTTGGTGCTACTTGTGCAATACCAAGTATTACCAAAGAATACAATCCGCAAAACACCACAATACAAATGGCTGTTAACTTAATTGCGGGAAGAATATGTTGTTTCATTTTATGTATGATTTTGAATGACTAAAAAGATTCAATAATTCCCCTTTAGGGGTTAGGGGCTTAGAACCAAATACTCACAAGCATGTCTAATAATTTAATGCCAATAAATGGTACAATTACACCACCTAAACCATATATCAACAAGTTTCTTCTTAGCAATGCACTTGCACCAATTGGTTTGTAAGCCACACCTTTTAAAGCCAATGGAATTAATACTGGTATAATGATAGCATTGAAAATGACCGCTGATAAAATGGCGCTTTCTGGGCTATGTAAACGCATCACATTTAATGCTTGTAAACTTGGTATAGAGGCGATAAATAAGGCTGGTACAATAGCGAAATATTTGGCCACATCGTTAGCAATAGAAAATGTAGTCAATGTGCCTCTAGTCATCAATAACTGCTTGCCAATTTCTACTATTTCTATTAGTTTAGTTGGGTCATTATCAAGATCTACCATGTTACCAGCTTCTTTTGCAGCGGCTGTACCACTATTCATAGCCACACCAACATTTGCTTGTGCAAGGGCAGGTGCATCATTGGTACCATCACCCATCATGGCTACTAATTTACCAGCTTGTTGTTCTGCTTTAATGTAGTTCATTTTATCCTCTGGTTTTGCCTCGGCAATAAAATCATCTACACCTGCTTTTTCCGCTATAAACTTCGCTGTTAAAGGGTTGTCGCCAGTTACCATTACCGTTTTTACACCCATTTTTCGTAAGCGTTCAAAACGTTCTTGAATACCAGGTTTAATAATATCTTGTAACTCAATAACACCTAAAATTTGCTCATTTTGGCTTACCACTAATGGTGTGCCACCATTTGAAGCAATGGTTTTTACACGTTCTTCAGTTTCTTTGGGAAAATTATTGCCTGCTTTTTCGGCTATCTTTCTTATTGAATCAAAAGCACCTTTTCTTACACGCAAACCACTTGGTAAATCAATACCACTACATCTTGTTTCAGCTGTAAAAGTGTGAATTGTGAATAGTGAATGGTGAATACTTTTCAGTTCAGCAAGACTGTATAAAGTATCAACCACTTTAATGGTTTCACTTTTCACCATTGACTTTTCACTTAATTCAATAATTGATTTGCCTTCTGGTGTTTCATCAGCTAAAGATGATAATACACAGGCTTCAATAAATGCTTTTTCATCCACGCCATTAGCAGGGTAGAAGTTGGTAGCTTTTCTATTACCAATAGTGATGGTACCAGTTTTATCCAATAACAATACATCTAAATCACCAGCAGTTTCTACCGCTTTACCACTTTTGGTAATCACATTGGCACGCAATGCCCTATCCATACCAGCAATACCAATAGCACTAAGCAAACCACCAATGGTTGTAGGTATTAAGCATACAAATAATGATATAAATGCTGCGATGGTGATAGGTGTTTTAGCATAATCGCCAAACGGTTGTAAGGTTACACATACAATAATGAATACTAGCGTAAAACCAGCTAATAAGATGGTTAAAGCTATTTCATTAGGTGTTTTTTGGCGTGAAGCACCTTCTACCAAGGCAATCATTTTATCTAAAAAGCTTTCACCGGGTTCTGTGGTTACGCGTACTTTAATTCTGTCGGATAATACTTTGGTACCACCAGTTACAGAGCTTTTATCACCACCGCTTTCTCTAATTACAGGTGCAGATTCACCTGTAATAGCACTTTCATCTATTGTAGCAATCCCTTCTACAATTTCACCATCCATTGGTATGGTATCTCCAGCTTCGCAAAGAAACACATCACCTTTTTTTAATTGTGATGATGGTATAATTTGGTGAGCAGTCAATGATGAATGGTGAATATCGGCACTATTGTTATTGACTATTGACATTTCACTATTCACTAACTTAGCAGGTGTTTCTTCTCTTGTTTTTCTAAGGCTATCTGCTTGTGCTTTACCTCTTGCTTCTGCAATGGCTTCGGCAAAATTGGCAAATAATAAGGTTAGGAACAAGACGCCAAACACGATAAGATTATAGGCTAAGCTACCTTGTGAAGCCCCCCCAAGCCCCACCAAAGTGGGGGTAAATGCTACATAAATACATACACCAAGCATTACGGCTGTTCCTATTTCCACTGTAAACATTACAGGGTTTTTGAACATTATTTTTGGATTGAGTTTGATGAAAGACTGTGCTAATGCCTCTTTCACCAATACTGGTTCGAATAGTTTATTTGATGTTGTTGACATAAAAAAAGTGTTACCCCAACCCCTAAATGGGCTACTTTATATAGGCTGGGTAGTTAATTATTTGGATGTTTTTAATAGTCCCTTTAGGGATTTAGGGTAAAATATTCTGCAATAGGGCCAAGGCATAAGGCCGGGAAAAATGATAGGGCAGCGATGATAAAAATGACTGCGAAAATCATGATACCAAATGTGCCTGTATCGGTTTTTAGGGTGCCTGCACTTTCTGGTACATATTTTTTATTAGCCAAAATACCTGCAATTGCTACCGGGCCTATAATTGGTAAAAAGCGACCTAGCAACATCACAATACCGCAACTAATATTCCACCAAGGTGTGTTATCACCTAGGCCTTCAAAACCACTACCGTTATTGGCTGATGAAGAAGTGTATTCGTACAGCATTTCGCTAAAACCATGATTGCCAGGATTATTTAACCAGCTACCATATGTTTCAGGATTTTGTGCAAATAAGTGACTAGATAATGCAGTACTTACCAATATTAAGAATGGGTGCAAGAGTGCAATAATGGCTGCAATTTTCATCTCTTTTGCCTCAATTTTTTTACCGAAGAACTCTGGTGTTCTTCCCACCATTAAGCCAGAAATAAATACGGCAATAATAATGAAAATGTAAAAGTTTAAAAAACCCACACCAACACCACCGTAAAAAGAATTAATCATCATACCAAGCATACAAAACATACCTGTTAGTGGTGTAAAACTGTCGTGCATGGCATTTACAGAGCCGTTAGAAGTTACAGTAGTTGTAATGCCCCAGTAAGCTGATGCTGCTGAACCAAAACGTACTTCTTTGCCTTCCATGCTACCTAGTGGCTGTGCAATACCCATTTTGCCAATGGCATGGTTACCATTTATTTCTACATAAATAGATGGAACTAAAAAGAGTAGAAATCCAATCGTCATAATGCCAAAAATCATCCATGCAAAACGTTGCCTTTTAATCATATAGCCTAGTGCAAATACCATGGCTATTGGTATTAATATAATTAAGACATTTTCTACGATATTGGTAAAATAGTTAGGGTTTTCTAATGGATGTGCTGAATTGACACCAAAAAAGCCCCCACCGTTGGTGCCAAGCTGCTTGATAGCAACCATAGCAGCGGCAGGGCCCCTACTAACATTTACCGTATCGCCTTGTAACGATACATATTGGTCTTTGCCCTTAAACGTCATTGGTGTACCGTTAAACAACAGTATCACAGCAATAACAATAGATATAGGCAATAGAATTCTGGTTAATGATTTAACAAATAGGTTGTAAAAGTTACCAAGGCCTTTACCTAAATCTTTAGCAACAACTGCTGTATTTGCATTTGGTTTCATGGCTATAAATACAACCGCACAAGCAGCCATACCAGCAGCGGCACTTATAAACTGCCAAAGCATTAGGGTTAACTGCCCCAGATAACTTAACCCGCTTTCGCCGCTATAATGTTGCAAGTTGGTGTTTGATATAAAGCTGATAGAGGTATTAAATGCTAAATCTGCACTCATACTAGGATTGCCATCTGGATTTAATGGTAACCAACCCATATTCATCAATACCAACATGGATAGTAAAAACCAGATAAGATTGATGGTAAGCAACACCGTAAGATGTTGTTTCCAGTTCATACCCTTATCGGGGTTAATGCCACTTACTTTAAAAAAGAGTTTGTCTAGCGGATTAAAGATTGCGTCAGCCCAAGTTTTGTCACCACTGTACACTTTGCCTATATACCTACCTAAAGGAATGGCTAAAGCAACGGATGCAATAAACATGGCAATAACGCCGAGAATTTCTGTATTCATAATAAGCCCCCTAAATCCCCCAAAGGGGGAATTTGATTAAATGATAATTGAAAATTGTTTTGTAATTGATTATGCTATGT
>JAAFHG010000079.1 GCA_013297585.1 Chitinophagales bacterium | reverse complement strand
AACAGGTTTTAATAATATCAACTTTAGACAACTTTGGGTAAATGAGGTTAAAGCCACTAGAGCTAGAAGCACCGATATTAATAGTTTGCAACGCATTTTATCTTGGAATCATCAAACGGAACAATGTTGGATACCTACACCTAAAAATATTGATTTAGAAAAAGTGGTTGGTGCAGAAATGTTCATTCATCAATGGTGGGAAATAGCAATTTTACGCATTAAATCCATTGAAGTAAAAGGCGATAGTGCTTTGCTATCTTTTTTGCAGCCTGAAAGTAAAATTCAATCACAACATCCGTGGCCAGCACCTTGGCTTTCTAAAGAAACTGGTAATTCAGCTTTTTACTTAACCAATGCCATACAATTTTTAAACAAACCAGGCGAATGGTTTTTAGACGTGAAGCAACAGAAGCTTTATTATTATCCTAGGGCAAATGAAAACATGGCAACCGCTTCTGTGGTTGCACCAATAGTTGAAACACTTGTGACTGTTGAAGGCACAGCAGATAATGCAGTTAAAAATGTTTCATTTAAAGGCATTGCTTTTGAACATACAAGTTGGTTACGTCCTTCACTTGCTGGTCATGTACCACACCAAGCTGGTATGGCTATGACAGAGGCTTACAAACTAAGACCAGCTGGTACACCTGAACGTAAAACTTTAGATAATCAAGCTTGGATTGTTCGTCCTTCATCGGCAATAACAGTAAATTATGCCAGTAATATCAATTTTGATAATTGCAAATTTGAGCATTTGGCTGCTACAGGTTTTGATTGCCAAAAAGGCATAAAAAATGTGAACGTTCAAGGCAATTTATTTAAAGATATTGGTGGTACAGCCATTCAATTAGGTATGTTTTCAGAGCTAAATTCTGAAATTCATTTGCCATATAACCCTAAAGACCATCAGGATATTTGTACAAATATTAATGTAATTAATAACCTTATTACAAATGCTACTAATGAAGATTGGGGCTGTGTAGGTATTGGTATTGGTTATGCTCAAAATACAACCATTGCTCACAACGAAATTTGCGAAGTAAACTATTCAGGCATTAGCCTTGGTTGGGGCTGGACGAGCAATGCAAATGCATCTAAAAACAACCATATTATTGCCAATAGTATTCATCATTATGGCAAGCAGATGTACGATTGTGGAGGTATTTATACCCAATCTGCGCAACCAAATTCTAGTATAGAACACAATTGTATCGATAGCATCTACAAAGCACCTTATGCACATTTACCATCGCATTGGTTTTATTTATATACAGATGAAGGCACATCAGGATTTACGGTAAAAAACAATTGGACGCCTTCTACTAAATATTTACAAAATGCAAATGGTGCGAACAATTTTTGGGATAATAATGGCCCAGAAGTATCGCTAAAAATTAAACAAAATGCAGGGTTAGAAAGTACATTCAAATATTTACTGAAAGATAAAGTTTTGGCTGATAAAGGCTTTGCAATCAACAAAGAACAGCCTGTAATTATAGAGCTTGTTACAAGCGATTCTAGTTCGCTAAACCTTGAAAAGCTTTATGAAGTTTTGGCAAAGTTTAAGATTGATAAGTCAGCATTATATCAATGGCAAAATCACACAGTGATATTTGATAAAATACAAGATATCTATTCAGTTACAGAGAAATTAAAAGCTGTTTTTCCATCAATTATAGTAAAAACTTACAACGATTTATTCTACGAATTCAATCGTAAAAATTGTGCAGACGCATCAACTGCAAAAGAATGGTCACACACAATTTTAGCCGCCAATTTGGTAAAGGATAAGAAAAAGCAACAAGAATATTTAGATTATCACGCTACACAATTTGAAAAATGGCCAGAAATCTCTAATGGATTTTGCAACGCAAATTTTCAGCAGTTATTACTATTTAAAAATGAGAGGCAATTGATGCTGGTAATTAGTATTCCTAAGGGTGAAAGCTTGGATAAACTGAATCCAAAAACAGTAGAAAATAATCCAAGAGTAAATGATTGGAACAACATAATGAAGCAATATCAAGAAGGCGTTGCAGGTACAAAACCAGGTGAAACTTGGGTGTTTTTACAACCAATATATAAATAACTATACTTTACTATAAACAATATATAAGATGTTAACACTTGGAATATTAGGATTAAGCGAGGGCAGAAGCACTATTTCAGCGGCTTTAAATAGCTCAAAATGGCAATTGAAAATGATTTGTGATTTAAAATTGGATTTGTGCCGCCAACGTGCAGATGAATTTAAAGTGTACGATTATACAACAGAATACCAAGAAATGCTTGACGATGAAAGCATTGATGTGATTGCAATTTACACACCCGATCATTTACATGCACAGCACATAAAAATGGCACTATTGCATAATAAACATGTCATTTGCACCAAACCATTGCTAGATAATTTATCTGATGTAAAAGAATTATTAGCTATACAACAACAAACAGGCAAGCGAATTTTTGTTGGTCAAAGTTCTCGTTTCTTTGAACCTATGAAACGTCAACGACAGGATTTTATAGAAGGCGTAATTGGTGATTTAATTACCATTGAATCCTATTATCATGCAGATCACCGTTGGTTTTTAGAAAAAGGCTGGTCACTAGAAAAGTCTTTTAAATGGTTGTTCGGTGGTCTAAGTCATCCTGTAGATTTTATACGGTTATACATGCCAGATATAGAAGAAGTGATGGGTTATGGCATGTTAAGTGCCAATGGCTTAAAAAGTGGTTTGAAAAATGAAGACACGATGCATTTTATTTTTAAAGCAGTTGATGGTAGAATTGCCAGAGTAAGTGGTGCTTATACTGGGCCTGTTCAGCCAACCGTACGTGATAGTGCCATGAGTTGTATTTTAAGAGGTACAGAAGGTGCAAGTCAAGCAGATTATCATGATTTAAGATATGCCGTAACTACAAAAGAGGGCGAAGAAAAATTAGTTACTTGGGGCGATGCAACGTTAAAACACTACTTCAGATTTGAAGGACAAACACACCATGCTGGTGAATACCAAAACTACCTTGAATATTTTGCCGATTCAATAGAACAGGGCTTTACAGCTTATCCAGACTTAAAAGAGGGCATAGGTACAATAGCACTTTTAGAAGCCATGGATAGAAGTTTACAAACGGGCTTACCAGTTAAAGTAAAAGACATTTTAGAAGAATATGGCTTATTGGATTATCAAACTGAAATTGCAAAGGTTTTAACCGCATAAAGCAACATTTTAATGCTGATTCCATTGTTTAATGTTGTAATAAATTAATCGTTCGTTTTAACCTTGCTTTGCCCATGAATAGTATTATTAATAATCTCAAGCTGCTCGATTTTGTTATCATAGCTGCGTATCTCTTTGTATTGCTGTTTATTGGTTATAAAGCAAGTTTTGGCAAAAAGAAAACAGACGAAACGCTTTTTCTGGCTGGTAATTCATTAACATGGAGCAGCATTGGCTTAAATATGTGGGGCACGAATGTTGGTCCATCAATGTTACTCGCTTTTGCAAGTATTGGTTACAGTACTGGTATTGTTGCCGGTAATTTTGAGTGGTATGCGTTTGTGTTTTTAATGTTACTGGCATTGGTATTTGCACCACGCTATATAGCTGCCAAAGTAACTACCATGCCTGAGTTTATGGGCAATCGTTATGGCGATTCTACACGTACCATTTTAGCTTGGTATGCCCTCATTAAAATCTTGATTTCTTGGTTATCATTAGGCTTATTTGCAGGTGGTTTTTTAGTTAGGCAAATATTGGGTATTCCTATGTGGGAATCAGTAATTGTATTAGTGGCTTTTGCAGGTTTATTTGCTTTTATGGGTGGTTTAAAAGCCATTGCTAAGGTGAATGTTTTTCAAATGATTTTACTGATTGCTGTGTCGCTGGCGTTATCAATTTTGGGGGTGATAAAAGTGGGCGGCATTAGTGCCATGTATCATAAAGTACCTAGCCATTTTTGGAATTTATTGCACCCTGCAAGCGATGATAAATACCCTTGGTATGCTATTTTGTTGGGCTATCCTGTTTCTGCTGTTGCTTTCTTTTGTACCGATCAAGCAATGGTACAATCTGTTCTAGGAGCTAAAAATTTAAAGCAAGGTCAGTTGGGGGTTAATTTTATTGGCTGGCTAAAACTATTGTCATTACCGCTGTTTATAATACCTGGCATTTTGTGTGCTATTTTATTCCCAGGTTTGTCAGATCCTAATTTAGCCTACATGACCATGGTTACAAACCTATTTCCATCTGGCATGAATGGCTTGATTATCGTGGTTTTAATTGCTGTTTTGGTTGGCACTATTGGTTCTTCACTTAACGCATTAAGCACCGTTTTTACTACAGATTTGTATGTTAAAAAAATTAATCCAAATGCGACTAATCAGCAAATAATAAAAGTTGGTAGAATCACAGTTGTTGCTGGTTGTGTATTTGCAATTGGTGTGGCATTAGCCATCGATAATGTAAAAGGCCTTAATCTTTTCGACATTTTTCAATCGGTGCTTGGTTTCATCGCACCGCCTTTATCTGTTGTGTTTTTGCTGTCAGTTTTTTGGAAAAAAACATCTCAAAAAGCTGTCAACCTAATCCTCTCGTTTGGGTCTGCATTTAGTCTTGGTATCGGTGTTTTATATCTATGGATTTTAACGCCAGATAAGTATCAATTTTGGCCGCATTACCTCGTATTGTCTTTTCTAATCTTTGCTTTTTTATTACTTATTGCGGTTGTTACCACATTGCTAGACAAATCGCCAATCACCAATATTCATGCAGCTTCTGACTTAAATAATTTACCAAAAACATCCAAACAAGTAAAAATATTGTGGGCAGTTCTTGGTGCAGTTATGGTCGCTCTGTATTTATTCTTTAACGGTCATTAATCATCCTTATAATGCGTTATTTTTTTTCTTTGTTAACCAGCAATTGTAGTACTATGATGCTGTCGTTGCGTCGCACCACCGATAGCTATCGGTATGTACGATTGAATCTTTATGCGTCATTGCGATTAACGAAGCAATCTGCCCATCATAAATTTCAAATCTCAAACCTCAAATTCGTTGTGTTTCTCTGTGTACTTTGTGCCTCTGTGGTTCAAACAAAAGCACAAACATGGATTTGGTATCCTGGTGATTATGAAATTTGGCTGGCCAATCAAATGCAAAATCGTAGAACCGATAGAGGCACTTTCTTTCCCGTTTTTTGGAAAGTTGACAGCCATTACAATCTTATGGATTTTCATAAAGAATTCAACTTATCCCAGCCAGAAGAAGTAAGCATTTATGCAGAAGGTAATTACAACGTAAAGCTTGATGGGCAACCATTTGAAGGCATACCAACCAAAATAATTGTGCCAGCTGGTAAGCACAAAATCAACGTAAAAGTATTTAACCAAGCCAATGTGCCAGCAATTTTTGTACAAGGTAAAACGGTTGTAAGCGATGCCACTTGGCTGGTAACTTTTGAGGACAAAGAATGGATCGATGAAACAGGAAAAACCTCTGATATTTCTGCCACCAAATGGCTTAACGCAGGTAGTTGGAATTTTAATAAGCCTTCACAATTGCCTTCTTTGTTTAAATTGCCAGTAACTGCTCAAAAGCCAGCAAGCATTACAAAAAACAACAATACACGGTTAATAGATTTTGGCAAAGAAACCTTTGGATTTATTAAACTGCATGGCATAAAAGGTAAGGGTAATATTACCTTATATTATGGCGAAAGTAAGGAAGAAGCTTTAAGTGAAAAAGGTGCTGTAACACTTGATAGATTGAGCTTTCAGCAAACAGCCAAGAAAGATTCGGTAATGCCTTTGTCTAAAGCATTTCGCTATGTAAACATAGTTACTGATGGCACCGTTCAAGTTGATTCTGCAACGATGTTGTATGAATATGCTGATGTAAAAGAACGTGGTTCATTTAAGTGTTCTGATGAGCAAATTAACAAGATTTATGATGTAGCAAAATACACGTTTCACTTAAACACAAGAGAATTTTTTATAGATGGTATTAAACGTGATCGTTGGGTTTGGAGCGGTGACGCATATCAAAGTTATTTGATGAATTACTACTCATATTTTGACAATGCAACTGTGTCAAGAACCTTGCTGGCATTGCGTGGCAAAGATCCTGTAACTGGTCATATCAACACCATTATGGATTACACATTCTATTGGTTTTTAGGTATTTACGATTACTACTTATACACTGGCGATAAAACCTTTATCACACAGTTTTACCCACGTATGCAAAGCCTGATGGAATATTGTTTGGGCAGAAGAAATAAAGATGGCTTAATGCAAGGTTTGCCGGGTGATTGGATTTTTATTGATTGGGCTGACAAATTAAGTAAGAAAGGTGAAGTGAGCTTTGAGCAATTATTGCTGTGCAGAAGTTTAGAAACCATGGGTTTGTGTGCCAATATTGCCAATGAAAAAACTGATGCTATAAAATACAACCAATATGCAACTGAATTAAAGTCAAAATTGTTCTCAATTTATTGGAATGAAACCAAGCAAGCGTTGGTACACAGCCGTGTTGATGGCAAACAAACAGAAAATGTAACACGCTACAGTAATATGTTTTCTATCTTCTTCGATTATTTTAATCAACAGCAAAAAGAGGCAGTTAAAAAGTCTGTTTTATTGAATGATAGTATTCAAAAAATTACCACACCTTATATGCGTTTTTATGAGTTGGAAGCTTTGTGTGCTATGGGCGAACAAACTTATGTAACGCAACAAATTAAAGACTACTGGGGCGGTATGTTAAACCTTGGCGCAACCAGTTTTTGGGAAGAATATAATCCTAACAAAAAAGGTGCTGAACATTTAGCTATGTATGGTAGAGAATTTGGTAAAAGCTTGTGTCATGCTTGGGGTGCAAGCCCTATTTATTTACTAGGTAAATATTATTTGGGTGTAAAACCTACATCGGCTGGTTATACTACTTATACAGTTCAGCCAAATCTTGGTGGCTTGCAATGGATTGAAGGTAAAGTGCCTACACCTAATGGCGATATTGAATTGTATGTAAGCAAAACAAATATTAAGATTAAAGGTGCAAGAGGTACAGGTTTATTGGTGCTAAAAAGCAAAACCAAACCAACTGGTACAACGGCTGTAGAAAAAGGCAATAATGTGTATGAAATAACTATTGAACCTGGTAAAGGATATATAATTAGCTACGAGGTGTTATAACCACAACGACTTAACGGCTCTACGTTTCACAACGTTGTATTTGCTTTGTGTCGTAGTGCCGTTGTGGTTCAAAAAAAGAAAATGAAAAAAGTATTATTACTAATTACTTATAACGTATTACTTACAACTGCTTTTGCACAAACAGGGTTGGTAAATACGAATTTAAGTCCTCATGCAAAATTGGGTAGCACTGGCATGACTGATGTGCAATGGACGAAAGGCTTTTGGGCAGAGCGTTTTCAAGTTTGTAAAGACAGTATGGTGCCGCATTTATGGGAAACTTATACTAGTAAAAATATATGCTATTCGTTTCAAAATTTTAGGGTAGCTGCTGGTTTAGATACAGGTCGTTTTCGTGGGCCATCTTTCCATGATGGTGATTTTTATAAAACTTTAGAAGCAGTAGCGGCATTATACGCATCTACAAAAGATAAAAAGTTGGATGCAATGATGGATGAAGCCATTGCTGTAATTGCAAAAGCGCAACGAGAAGATGGCTATGTGTACACCAAATCAATCATTGAACAAAAGAAGAATGGCAAGGGCGAATTGTTTGAAGATAAATTGAGTTTTGAAGCTTACAATTTTGGGCATTTAATGACGGTAGCCTGTGTGCATTATAGAGCTACAGGTAAAACCACATTATTAGAAATAGCTAAAAAAGCAACTGAATTTTTGATTACTTTTTACAACAAAGCCACACCTGAACAAGCAAGAAATGCCATTTGTCCATCACATTATATGGGTATTACAGAAATGTATAGAACGACAGGTGAGCAAAAATATTTAGCCCTTGCAAAAAAATTGATTGACATACGTGGCATGAGTGAAGGCAGCGATGATAATAGCGACAGATTGCCTTTTAGAAAAATGACAGAAGTGAATGGCCATGCGGTTCGTGCCAATTATTTGTTTGCTGGCGTTTCTGATGTTTACGCTGAAACAGGTGACACAACCTTGCTACATACGTTGGATATAATGTGGAATGATGTGACCAATCATAAGCTATATGTAACTGGTGGTTGTGGTGCATTGTATGATGGTTTATCACAAGAAGCCATTTCTTACAAACCAGATTCAATACAAAAAATTCAACAGGCTTATGGTAAAGCTTATCAGTTGCCAAACCTTACGGCACACAATGAAACCTGTGCTAATATTGGTAATGTTTTGTGGAATTATCGTATGCTGCAATTAACCGCTGATGCTAAATACGCCGATATGATTGAGCTTGAATTGTATAATGCAGTTTTAAGTGGCATAAGCATGGATGGCAATAAATTTTTCTATACCAATCCATTGGCTGCCACAAAAGATTATCCTTACGACTTGCGTTGGAGCGGCGGACGTTCAAAGTATATCAGCAAAAGCAATTGTTGCCCACCAAATGTGATACGCACCATTGCTGAAGTAAACAACTATATGTACAGTATTGGCAATGATGGCTTGTACGTGAACTTATATGGGGGCAATCAATTATCAACGAAATTACAAGATGGTTCTGCTATTCAATTGGAGCAAACAACCAATTATCCTTGGGACGGTTCAGTAAATATCACCATCAAAGAAGCATCTGCCAAAGAAATGAGTGTTTTTTTACGCATACCAGCTTGGTGCACAAGTGCTGCAATAAAGGTGAACGGAAAAACGCTTGTACAAACATTACAATTTGGTGCTTACAATCAGCTAAAACGAGTTTGGAAAGCAGGTGATAAAATTGAATTGGAATTGAAAATGCCAACCGTTTTATTAGAGTCAAACCCTTTGGTGGAAGAAACGAAAAACCAAGTAGCCGTAAAACGTGGACCAATTGTGTATTGCTTAGAAAGTGCTGATTTGAAATCTTCACAAAAAGTATTCAACGTAGCCATTCCTTCTAATATTCAGTTTGTAACAAAGCCCATAACTATTGATAAAGGCAATGTCATTGCTTTAGAAGGCAATGCAAAATTGCTGCAACACACATTTACAAAAGCATTATACAAACCATTAAATACAACCACACAACCAATCAAAATAAAACTGATTCCTTATTATGCTTGGGCAAATCGGGGGCAAACAGACATGACGGTTTGGTTGCCATTGATGCGATGATGAACCACAAAGACACAGCGACATAAAGTAACACAACGTTGTGAGTCGCTTTGTCGTAACGCCGTTGTGGTTAGAAAAAACAAAACATGGAAAGAATTATAGCAACATACTACATAGAAACGCCTTATGCACTTGAAAAAGCAGCACAGGTATTAGCAGGTGAGCAATCATCAGGAACTTTTGTGGCCGTACCTGGCGAAACCGAAGAATTAAAAGAACGTTTTGCTGCAAGAGTTGAAAGCATAGAACATCTTGAAACTGTTGATACCGCTGCAATTCCTGGTGCTGAAAGCAAAACTGGCAACTATCACAGAGCGATTATAAAAGTGAGTTGGAGCATTGAAAACTTTGGCTATAATTTACCCGTATTAGTATCTACTCTACAAGGTAATTTGTATGAAATAACACAGTTTACAGGTTTGAAGTTGATGGATATTGATTTACCAGAATCATTTAGTAAGCATTATGCAGGTGCAAAATTTGGTATTGACGGTTGCAGACAATTAACCAATATTTACAACAGACCATTAATTGGTACCATCATCAAACCGTCTATTGGGTTGTCTATTCAGCAAACAGCAGATATTGTAAAAACCTTAGCAGAAGCTGGTATTGATTTTATAAAAGATGATGAATTATTGTCTTCATCTGCCAATTCAAACTTTAATGATAGGGTAGAAGCCGTAATGAAAGTCATTAATACGCATGCAGATAAAACGGGCAAGAAAGTCATGTTTGCATTCAACATAAGTGGTGAGGTGGATGAAATGATGCAACGTTATGAAACCATTGTAAATGCTGGCGGCACTTCTGCCATGGTGAGTATTAATAGTGTTGGTTTATCGGCCACTAAAAAAATCTGCGACCAAGGTCAGTTAGCCATTCATGCACATCGTAATGGTTGGGGCATGATGACGAGGCATCCATTATTAGGGATAGATTTTAATGCGTACCAAAAGTTATGGCGCTTGGTAGGTGTAGATCAATTGCATGTAAACGGTATTCAAAACAAATTTTGGGAAAGCGATGATAGTGTAGTTGCATCTATTGAAAGTTTAAAGAAACCATTTTATCATCATAAGAATATTTTACCAGTTGTGTCTTCTGGTCAGTGGGGTGGTCAAGCATTTGAAACGTACAGAAGAACTAATACAGTTGACTTATTGTATATGGCCGGTGGCGGTATTATGGCACATCCAATGGGGGCAGGTGCTGGTGTGGTAGCATTACAACAAGCTTGGAAAGCTGCTGTGGATGGATTGAGTTTGGAAGAAGCCGCTAAACTATATCCAGAGTTTGCAAAATCTGTAGAAAAATTTGGTACTAAATAGATGAGTGAATTGCTATTGATATATTATGGTGATGATTTTACAGGCTCTACGGATGCTTTGGAATCTTTATGTTGTGCTGGTGTAAAAACCGTTTTATTCTTGAAGAGGCCAAGCGATGTGGATTTAGTAGCTTTTCCAGATTTAATGGCTTTTGGTATTGCAGGCAATACACGAGCATTACTACGAAAAGAAATCGGGAAAGCCATAGCACTAAAAATGCACACTTTATCAGTAAAATCAAGGCATTTTCATTATAAGGTTTGTTCCACATTTGATTCCTCACCTGAAATTGGTAGTATTGGTGAAGTGATTGAATGGGGATTGAAAATTTTCGGCAACCAAATCATTCCTATCATAGGCGGTACACCAGCCCTTGGTAGGTATTGCGTGTTTGGTAATCTATTTGCAAAAATGGGTATTGGAAGTAATGGAGAAATTTATCGCTTAGATAGACATCCATCTATGAGTAAACATCCTGTAACACCAGCTAGTGAAAGCGACCTTCGTTTGCACTTATCAAAACAAACAGATAAAAGCATTGGCTTGATTGATATAGTACAGCTTGAACAGCCAATAGCAGACTGGACAAAGCATTTAAAGGATGATGAAAAAGTGGTATTGGTAGATGCGTTGTACGATGAACAATTAACAAAAATTGGCGAATGGCTTGAGTCGCAATACACAGGCGGCAGGTCTGTTTTTTCAATTGGGGGTTCTTCTGTAGCGATGGCTTTGGGTAAATTTTGGAATAATCAAGGCAT
>JAAFHG010000192.1 GCA_013297585.1 Chitinophagales bacterium | reverse complement strand
ATTTGTTTGTAATGGTACATTAAGCAATGCTACAAACGTTACTTTACAACAATGGGTAACCGGTCAGCGAGGTTATAGAGTGTTATCAAATCCATTTAATTCGGCATTAACGCCATCTACAGTAGGTACAGCCAATGGCATTACCATAACAGGTGTAAGCGATATTAAAACCTACAACGGTGTAACCAATGCTTGGACAGGCGGCGTTAGTTCTATTGCTGCTAATACACCGTATTCAGTTTTTGTAAGAGGTTTAAGTTCAGAGGTAACAGGTTTATCATACACCGCAGGGCCTACCGCTTTTGCGTATGGTGTTACAGGAACATTAAATGGTAGTAGTGTTACATTAAGTCAAAATAATGGCTCAGAAACAGAATGGACGATTGCAGGCAATCCATTTGCCGCACCAGTTAACTCATCTGCACTAACAGGTGGTACAGCAGGTACACCCTACTATATTTATTCAATGTCACAAAACAATACAGGTACACGTGTAAAAGCAGGTGGCTGGGTAGCAGCGGGCAGCAATTCAAGTACTACTGCATCAATACCAATGATGGGTGTAGTAGCATACCAAGCAGGAACAGGCGCACCAGCCACTTTTGATGTGTTAAGTAGCGCTATCAATACAAGTAATGTACCACAAACAGGTTTGTTTGGTCGAGGTGATGTAACTACCCAGTTAGAGTTACAAGTAGCAAAAGATGGCGTTTACCAAGATAAATTGTTTGTACGCTTCGATGCCAATAGCACAGAAAAAGGTACAGAAAGAATGGATTTGCCTAAGCTAAACAATGATGTAACCAACATTTATACCATTACATCAGATAAAGCACGTTTAGCAGTAGATGCACGTAAAGGTATAGATGCAACAATACCAGTAGGTATCAGTTCATCAGTAGGCAAATATACCTTCACAGTAGCGAGCAACAATTTTGTAAATGCAAGCAATGTGTACTTAGTAGATAAATTAACGGACGCAAAAATAGCGTTAGAGCAAGGTGCAACCTACAGTTTTGAAATTACGTCAAATGCAGCTACACAGGGCGACAATCGGTTTGAATTAGGAACTGTTAAAACACAAGTTCAAGATGCAATTGCCAACGATGGCTTTACCGTGAAAGTGCTAGGTAATGTTGTGAACAATACAGCGACTGTTCAGGTTAGAGGTGCCAAGTCATCATCAATACAAATTACAGTGGTTGATATACAAGGTAAAATTATTAGCACCACTACTAGTAGTAAAGAAATTAACAATCTCGCTTTAGCAAATGGTAGTGGTATCTACTTGATAAAAGTAACCGATGGTGCAAGCAGCATTGTAAGCAAAGTTGTAAAACCATAATAAAGCGAACAAAATCCCAATTACAAGAACTAGTCATACAGTAAGGATTATTAAAGTTCAAGCTTTACAACTAGTTACTAACAAAACAATAAAAGTAAAAAGTGATGAAAATAACAATAAACAAAATAGTTGCAACGGTAATGCAGCCACAATATATTAAAACAGCGTGTTTCTTCATAGTTATTGTGTTAATGATGGCCAACCATCTTTATGCCCAAACTGCTGATCCAGGTTTAGACCCAGATGCAGAAGTACCACTAGATGGTGGCTTAAGCTTACTAGTAGCAGCTGGTGTAGGCTATGGTGCTAAAAAAATGAAAGAGAAAAAAAATAGAGAGGCAAATAAATATTAATAAAAAACGAAAATGCTAGTAGGAATCTTTTTCTTACTAGTATTTTTTATTTAACAGCAGGATAGAACAGGATGCCTAATGTGCAAATTTTACCTAAGGTTGCATGTTGATTGCAATTTAATAATTTTAAAAAATTAACTGTATGAAAAAAATATTACATATTTTTGGCTTACTTCTTTTGGTGAGTATTTCCTCAAAATCTCAAACTACCTATTACTGGAAAGGTGCACCTGGTGCCGCTTTAACGCCTACAGATTGGCAATTATCTACAAATTGGAATACTGCAAAAGATAGTTCTGGTACTGCAAGAACTACGCCCGCTACAACTGATACTTTGGTGTTTGATGGCACTGCAACACTTAGTACGACACTATACGTTGGAAATATCCCCACACAAACAGTGGCTTGTATTAGAATCAGTGGTGCTGCAACAGTTCATCTTATGACTATTGTGTCACCAACAGCATCTGCAGCTACTGTAACAAGTGCAACTGCTTATGGTGGCTGTACCAACAATATCTCTGGTTCTGGCTTTTCAAATTTAAAACAAGGTGACTTTGTTTATCTAACGCAAGCTACTAACGTTCAAATATTAGCTATTAAGGATGACAATAACATGACAACGTCAAATGATAATTCATTGGCAGCAGGTGGTACTTTGTTCAGATACACAACTTTATACCCAGATGTACTTACTTTAAATGCCGGAACTACTTTAAATATGGCTGGTAGCGTATCCGGTACAAGTTTTAACTCATTTGCAATTATACCTAAAGGTGGTACAATTGGTGGGGCTGTTAACTTTACAAGTAGAGGAAGTTACTGTAAACTTTTTTGTACAACACCAAACAATGGCAGCTTAACTGCTGGCCTACATGTTATTACAGGCGGTTCAATTACCTATAATACATCTACATCAGGGCAAAAAAATTATTTGTTAGGTCACACTTTAGGATTATATGATGGTTCAGGTAATTTCATTTATAATGATGGTACCGGGGCGAATAATAAGATCCCAGGTTATAGTGCTAATGCTGGTATTGTTTTCGAATCTGGAAGTACATTCACAAACACAGCAGGTCAGCAGTTTTTTGTAATGGGTAACTCTTGGCTTTCAAATAATACAGATTTATCTTTTACACCAGGTGTGATGTTTAAATCAGGTAGCACATACATTGCTAATGGCTCTCCAGTTTATTCACCATACTGGCCAATAGCACAAACAACAGGATTAAGTTTTGGTAACCTTGAATTTAAAAATGCTTTACCAAGTGTAAGCACTACTGTTACAACTGCTACATTAAACGCTACTGTAGAGAATTTAACTATTTCAGGTACCGTAGCCACATCTTCTGTTGCAGGTTATTTATATTTAAAAGGAAATATCACAACTACATCTACCAATGCACCTACTTTAACTTTTGCAAATGCATTTATGGTTGGTACCGCTAACCATACAATAACCCCAACAACTGGTAGTTATGTTTTTACAAACCTTATTGTAGCAGATAAAGCACAAGCAACATTGGCAGGTAATATTTCTGCAACAAATTTGTATCTAGTTGGTAAATTAAACTTTGGCTCATTTACGGTTACAGGCACTGGTGCTACACCAAACCTATACACGTTTGCAGGGCCTTATATTAAACAAACAGGTATTACTGGTTTTACCAAAGGTAGTAATGCTATCGGCGGTATTTCTGGTGCTTCTTCGTTTACTGCTGCACCTTACACTTATGATTTTCCAATTGGGGCCACTGTAAGCCAAAGTACTAGTTCAGCTTTATTATCAGAAACTGTGTTTCGATCTTACGGTAGCTCTGGCAATGGTGTTTTATCAACTTTGGCTCAGGCTAGTGTTGATACATTGCTTCTTACTACTGCAACATTTTCTATTCAAGGCTCGTCTTTTACTACTAGTGCGGCTGATTTAAATGCGTCGGCACCTGGTTTTACAAATTATTATACCAACATTAACTTAGCAATATTGCCTGTTAAATTTACTAGTATAAGCGCTACTGTAGTGAGTAACACTAGCTCAAAAATATCGTGGACAGTTGGTAACGAAGTAAATATTGACGAATATGTAGTCGAAGCATCTTCTAATGGTGTTTCTTTTACTGCCGTAGGTGCAGTAAAAGCTAGTGGTAATAATACTTATAGCCTGGTAGATAACAATGCTTCTGGTACTGTGGTGTATTACAGAGTAAAATCTATTGATAAAGGTACAGGCGCTATTAGTTACAGTGCTGTTGTTTCTATAGCTTTAAATGCTGCTAAAGTGGCTAGTGTAAATGTGTATCCAAACCCTGTTGTAGGTAGCGAATTGCATTTACAAACCACCAATTTTAAAGCTGGTAAATTGTACGTAATGCTATACGATAATCAAGGTAAGCAAATAGCACAGCAAGCTTTAACTTACAATGGAGGTGCTATGGCTCAAACTCTTGCATTATCAAATACTGTGAAGGCGGGTACTTACCAATTGATAGTAACTGATGGTATATCTTCTATTACCAAAACTATTTTTGTAGTACAATAATTATTACTTAAAAATAATTTTAAAAGGTTCGGTTGCCACGGCAACTGAACCTTTTTTTTGTAATATCTATATACGTTTGTAAACTAATTTTAGTGCATAAAGTTTGCTTTTTTATTAAAGCGCATCGCTTATTTGTATCTTCTAGCCATTTATCACAAAATACTATTCTTTTTATGCAATCGCTTATCTTCATTTTTGCTAATTAATTGCTGCTTTTAATACGGTTACACAACTGCAACATGTATATCCATTATACCGCCAGTGTTTAGCTGTGTAACATTCACTAAATAAAACCATCTATATGAACAAAGTAGTAACAACCTGTTTACTATTAGCCATTACAGTATTATCTGCTAAGGCACAAGCAAGCCCTTCGTGGCTGCGCTATTCAACTATTTCGCCCGACGGTAAAACCATTGTATTTACCTACAAAGGCGACCTGTATAAAGTACCTGCAAGTGGTGGTAATGCCATGCCACTTACCGTGCATGAGGCACACGATTTTATGCCTGTATTTAGCCACGATGGTAAAACCATAGCCTTTGCTAGCGACCGCTTTGGTAATTTCGACATCTTCACCATACCACTAGAAGGTGGTGAGGCTAAACGTGTAACCTTTTATTCAGCCAATGAATTTCCATACACATTTACCAACGATGATAAGCAAATAATATTTGGTGGTGTGCGTATGGATGTTACGAGCAACAGAACTTTTCCTACAGGCTCCCAGCCCGAGCTATACCAAGTGCCTACAACAGGTGGCAAAATTGCGCAATTGCTAAGTATGCCTGCTGAAGATGTAAAGTTTAGTAAAGATGGTAGCAAACTCATTTACCAAGATAAAAAAGGTGGTGAAAATGCTTGGCGCAAGCACCATACATCTGCCATTGCAAGAGATATTTGGGTATGGGATATTGCCAGCAATACACACAAGAAAATAACTAGCTTTAATGGTGAAGATAGAACGCCTATTTATACCGATAACGATAAAGCCATATACTATCTATGTGAAGAGAGTGGTAGTTTTAATGTACATAAGCAAGTACTTGATATAGCTGCAAAATCGCAACAGATAACTACTTTTAAAAAACATCCGGTACGCTTTTTAAGTAGTAGCATCGATGGTACTTTATGCTTCGGTTACGATGGAGATATATACACCTTAAAGCCAAATGGTAAGCCACAAAAAGTAGGTATTACCATAGCTGTAGATACTAAAAGCAATAACGATAAAATACTAGCTGTTACAGGCGGCGCAAGAGATATGGCCATATCACCCAATGGTAAAGAAGCCGCCTTTATTTTTAGAGGTGAAGTGTTTGTAACAAGTATAGAAGGTAGTGTTACAAAACGCATTACCAATACACCACAACAAGAGCGCAATGTGAGCTTTTCACCCGACGGTAAAACCTTATTGTATGCTAGCGAAAAGGATGATGCTTGGGAAATAATTGAAACCAAAAAGGTAAAAGAAGATGAGCCATATTTCTACGCGTCTACCATTTTAAAAGAAACACCTGTTATTAGTAATACCAATGAAAATTACCAACCCACGTACTCACCAGATGGTAAAGAAATTGCGTTTATTGAGAACAGAATGACGCTGAAAGTTTTGAATAAAGCAAGTAAACAAACACGCACTATTTTAACGGATAAAGAACTGTTTAGCATGCGTGACAATGACCAATACTTTCAATGGAGCCCTGATGGTAAATGGTTTTTGTTTGATTATAGTATGCCAGGCATTGCAAGTGGCGAGGTTGGTTTAGTAGCTACCGATGGTAAAGGTAAGGTAGTGAATATGACAGAAAGTGGTTTTGGTGATGGTGGTGCTAAATGGGTACTTGGTGGTAAAGCAATGCTATGGGAAAGCGATAGAGATGGTTTAAAATCTGTAGCACAAAGTGGCGGCAGACAAACAGATGTGTATGCGATGTTTTTTACGAAAGAAGCCTACGATAGATACAAGCTGAGCAAAGATGATGCAGCTTTATTGAAGGAAATAGAAGATATAAAATCTAAAACTGACACTACAAAAAAGACTACTAAAAAAGATACCATTCCTAACGTAACATTTGATTGGGATGGCTTACAAGAAAGAAAAGTAAAACTCACTATTCACTCTTCATCGCTGGCAGATGCATTAATAAGTAAAGATGGTGAAACCTTGTATTACCTTGCTAGATTTGAAAAAGGTTACAACCTGTGGAGTACTAATTTACGAACCAAAGAAACCAAAATGTTATTACCATTAAATAGCCAAGGTGGTGGTAGTATGGTGTGGGATAAAGACCAGAAGTTTATCTTCTTATCTAGCGATGGTGGTATTGTAAAAATAAACCCAGAAACTGGTAAGCAAGACTTTGTAAAAATTAATGGCGAAATGACAGTAGATGTAGCTGCAGAACGTGCGTTTATGTTTGAGCATGTGTGGCGCAGAACGAAGAAAACCTTTTATACAGCTAGCTTTCATGGTGTAAATTGGGATAGCTACAAAGCCGATTATGAAAAGTATTTACCGAACATTGGCAATAACTACGAGTTTAGTGAAATGCTAAGTGAGCTATTAGGCGAGTTAAATGTGAGCCATAGTGGAGGCAGTTATAATAGCCTTAATGCCAATGCAGATGCTACTGCATCACTAGGGGCTTT
>JAAFHG010000388.1 GCA_013297585.1 Chitinophagales bacterium | reverse complement strand
GCTGTAGGCGATAATCCTAATGAAATGTTCTTGAAAAAAAACGGTAAGTATTTGTATGTAGCTAATGCCAATGATAACTCAGTAAGTGTAATAGATGTGGCTAAGAAGCAAGTGATAGAAACGCTTAATGCAGCACTATATCCTAATGCGCCAAGTGGTAGTACTAGCAATGGTGTAGCGCTTAGTAGTAACGAGAAAACTTTGTATGTAGCTAATGCAGATAATAATTGCCTAGCAGTGTTTGATGTGTCAAAACCTGGTGATAGTAAATCAAAAGGTTTTATACCCGTAGGTTGGTATCCTACCAATGTAAAAGTGATTGGTAAAAATATTTTTGTAAGCAATGGCAAAGGTTTTACCTCTATGGCAAATCCTAAAGGACCAGGGCCTTACAGACCAAGACAAACGGTCACTTATCAGCAAGGCGATTTAAACAAACCGCAAGATGTACAATATATTGCTGGCTTATTTAAAGGCACATTAAGCATTATTACTGAACCCACACCACAGCAACTAAGCGTTTACTCAAAAGCGGTGTACGATAATACGCCTTATACTAAAACAAAAGAACTAAACGCAGCAGGTGAAGCTGGCAATCCCATACCAATGAAAGTAGGGGATAAATCGCCGATAAAACATGTGTTTTACATGATTAAAGAGAACAGAACTTACGACCAAGTATTAGGCGATATAAAAGCTGGTAATGGTGATACAAGCTTAACATTATTTGGCGAAAAGTACACGCCTAACCAACATGCATTGGCCAATAATTATGTGTTGCTAGACAACTTTTATGTAGATGCAGAAGTAAGCGCAGATGGTCATAATTGGAGCATGGGGGCTTACGCTACTGACTATTTAGAAAAAACATGGCCTACAAGTTATGGTGGCCGTGGTGGTAGCTACGATGCAGAAGGCAATAGGGCTGTAGCCAATAATAAAGGCGGTTTTATTTGGGATAATTGTAAGCGAAGCAATGTAAGCTTTAGAACGTATGGTGAATTTGCAGATGATGCAAAACCAAATATTCCTACACTCAACAATCATTTTTGTAAATACTTTACAGGCTATACAACCGATGTAAGAGATACTGTAAGGTTTTACCAATGGCAAAGAGATTTCGATTCGTTACTAGCTATTAATCAAGTACCACAATTTAATACAGTGCGTTTTGGTAACGACCATACTGAAGGTGTACGTTTAGGTAGACCTACACCATTTGCACACGTGGCTGATAATGATTTAGCAGTGGGTATGTTTATAGAGCATTTAAGTAAAAGTCCTATATGGAAAGAAAGCGTGGTGTTTATTTTAGAAGATGATGCGCAAAATGGTCCTGACCATGTAGATGCACACAGAAGCCCTTGCTACGTTATAGGGCCGCATGTAAAAAGAAATTTTGTAGACCATACGATGTACAGTACGTCTTCTGTGTTGCGTACAATGGAATTAATACTAGGCATGCCACCAATGACACAATACGATGCAGCCGCAGAGCCAATGTGGCGTTGCTTTACAGCTAAAGCAGATACAACAGCCTATGTAGCTAAAGCATCAAACGTAGACCTCAACGAAAAAAATGTAAAAGCCAATGCGCTAACCACTTTAAGCGAAAAATACAATTGGAGCAAAGAAGATGCAGTACCAGATTTAGTTTTTAATACGCTATTGTGGAAAGGCATTAAAGGCCTTGATTATGTAGTGCCTGCACCAAGTAGGGCTGCTTTTGTAAAGCTAGGTGCTAAGAAGAAAGATGCTGATGATTAGAAAAAATAGTAAGTAGCTCAAATACTTAAACCGCCTATACTATTTGTAGTTAGGCGGTTTTTTGTGAACTTAAATTATAAGGGTTATTACATACCACCAATAATATGCAACTGTGTTTGCCTACCATTAATATATCTAAAGCCATTTTGGTCAAAATAGCCATCTTGTTCTAGCATTATTCTAATGGTTTTATGCCATTCGGCAATGGTACTTGCAGCGTTTAATTCTATTGAGTAGCAAGTGTTGTAATGCATGGGAAAATCGCCACTACCTGGTACACCATTTTGTTGATCCCACAGGCCAATAGTAGGCCCTGCTGCATGGCCATGATAGCCTATAGGGTGGGTGTAAATACTTGCAACGATGTTTTGCTTTTTGGCTTCTGCCAATGCATCTGCTAAAATTTGATTACCCGTTTTCTCTGCTTTAAATTGATTGGTTAAAATATCTTGTAAAGCATTGGCTTTGGCAAAGGCAGTTTTTAAATAGGCAGGTGCATCGGTTTCATTGGGTTGCAATACGTAAGCATGTTCTTGAATATCAGTATTAAGGCGCAAATAGGTAATGCCAAAATCTACATGTAACAAATCACCCGGCTGTACAACATTGGCTGCATCTGCATTGGCAAAGGCTTTTAAGTGGTCAAATGTGGCACTATCATTTCTTTGAATTTCAACAGACGGATGAAACCAAGTAGTAAGCCCAAGGTCGTTAATTTTTTGCCTAAACCACCACACTAAATCTTCTGTGGTAGTAATGCCTGGTGTAACTACTTTATTGCTAAAACCTTCGGCTATAATTTGCTTACTAATGCTAATGAGTTGTGGGTAAAACTGCATTTCTCTTGCCGTTCTTGTTTCTAGCCAAGCCACTGCAAGCGGTTCTGATGATACCATTTTATCACGGTTGGCTTCAGATAATTTGGCGGTCAGTTTTGCATATTCTGAATGGTCTAACCCATCTGCATGGGCAAAATTATTAGAGATGTTGAGCGCTATTTTATTAGGATTGTATTGGTTAATGATGGCCGTTAAAGCATCCCATTGGTCAGGGTATTTTTTCATATCCCAAGCGGCTGCAATCTCAGTGCCTACAGCATATCTAGCCACAGCCAACTTCTTAAATATTTCTTGTTTAGGGTTGTTGTAAAATACCAAAATGGTTCTGCGCCTTGCATTAAGCCAAGTAGCTGGTAGTATGGTTTTTACCACAGGGTCTTCGTTGTATTCGCTTGTAATCATTACCCACATATCTATACCATTTCTCTCCATTAAAGTTGGCAGTAAATGGTTCAGCCTATCAGCCAATACTTCGTCTATTACTTTGGCTTGTTCTCTTAGTGGTAGTATTTGACTGTTTGCTGCAAGGCTTATACTTAGTAAACCAATCAATATAAACTGCTTCATAGCATGATAGTTTTGTGGCTTTGAAGTTAAGTGTAAAATGCATTGCTATAAAACAGTTATTAAACCAAATAAATACCCGCCAAAGGGTATGTTTGTTTAAAATAAACTTATTAGGTTTGAAAGCGTAAAGAACCCTAACATGCTGCGTAAATATTTTGTGAGATTTTTTATTGCTTGCCTATTGGTAAATGCTCATTTTGCGATAGGGCAAAACATGAAATTGATAGACAGTTTAAAAGCTCAATTAGCAAAGAAAAAGATTGATTCAGTTCAAATAAATCTATTGAACAGAATAGCTATTCTGTATTCTTCTACCGATTCGGTAAATACGTTTTTATATGCCAATGAAGCTTTGCAAAAAGCTTCTGCTATTAAGTATCATTATGGTACAGCAACAGCTTTATCTGCCAAAGCCAATTACTTTGTTTATCGTACAAAACCTTTACAGGCATTGCCTTTATTAAATGAGGCTTATAGTATTTGGCAGAATTTAAAAGATGAGAAAGAACAAGCGAGATGTTTAAGTAGTA
>JAAFHG010000612.1 GCA_013297585.1 Chitinophagales bacterium | reverse complement strand
AAAAATAAATCAAACCAGAAACGGCACTATCTGGCAAAGTCAGCGATATAGTTCCCGCTAAAGGTACATCATTATTGATATTAGGAATTACTGTAATAGCGGGCGAAGTTAAGGTTGTACGCACCACCGTACCAAAGCTATTTCTTGTACTAATCACGATGCGGTCTGGTGTCCGCTCAAAACCCTCGTACTCAAAATTAATATCGGATAGCGCACAAGCTTCCCAAGTATTTTCTCCACCTGTCCCGACTCTACCCGCATCTTGATTGCTAAATGTAACCCCTGCTGGCCAATTAACCTTACCTATGCGGAAATACTGCGTGGCATTTGTACCAAACTGCACATTCGGAAAAGTAAGCACAGTACCAGATATAGTGCCTATAATGGGCTGCTGAGTGAGATTGTCAAAATCTTCATTAGGGCTTATAACTAAGAAAAAATTAGCCGTAGTTGGCACAGCCCCGCCCAATATACTAGGCAAATCAAAAGATAAATTAGCAGCGCCAAAGCTGGTATTTTGTACTTTCCAAATGCGTTGGGTAACTATCATTTGGCGATTATTTTGATTGACTGCTGCGCCTATAAAATTACTTCCTTGTGTCAAAGCCCCACCATTGTCTCCGACCATTAAAAATTGGTCAAGCGAGCTGATTGGATTAGCCGTCTCTATAGTCAAAGGCGAATTTAGCTCTACACTTTTTGATTTGGGCTGATGTAAGTCAGATGCTGCATCTCTGCCTATACCAGCTATATTAAAATTATAGTTAGAAATATCATAGATAACAGTACCGCTAGACGAAATATAATTGTGCCCCAAAGTTAAACCATACTTTAAACCTAAGTAAGTTTGTATTCTTTGCTCTTCATTAACACTCAAATTTCTATTGAACAATATCACTTCCGCGATACTACCTTTAAAAGCATTAGAAATTAAACTAGTATCATCATGCCCAATGCAAAACTTTTGCCCTCTTGATATAAAAGAGTCTATAACGTGATTATAATTTGTATTAAAAGGTGAAGCCCCGTCTTGAGCAGTTACTAACTGATTATTACTATTGTCATAAGTATTATGTTTAATAGTTAATAAAGAAGGCTTTGTTGTAGGCATAGACATAGGTGTAGTTTGCCCACCACTAGAATTGCTTTCTCCAATAAGAATTTTTACAGCATTAGGAGTTTTGATAGAAAAATTAAAATCGGTAGAAATAAAATAAGAACTAATAAATTCTTCGTTTCTATTGTTTGTATTTGGTTTTGCTACTACGTAATAATTAGTTATGCCTGTATTAAAGCCTAGAAAATCATTATTGCGCAAATGCTGTTTATTAGATGCAGTATTAAGTACAAGATAAGGGTTAAAATTAAAATTAAAATTATTTACCCCATTATTTAAACTTGGCGTATAAACAGTAGCAGCACTAAAGTTATTATTTAATGCAGAATTATCATTCCAAGCCGTCACTGATGTTGTACCTGTAACGCCTGCGTTTGCTTTCAACCATAATGGCATATTAAAATACCGCTCTTGCCCCACAGGTATTGCTGAAAAGCCTGATTGCCCCATAGGCCGCCAAGTGACAGATAGACGGTCTACATCCACTAAACTATTGGAACAACAAGGGTGTGGCGTAGAGCCTGAACAACCAGGAGCACCAGTAGAACCTTTGTTTTCGTTAGCTTGCCATATCAAAATTGTATGCACACCAGCGGTAAGGTTTACGGTTTCTGTACGCGTGCCTGGATTATTGGCTTGATGCAATTGAACGCCATCAATATAAAATGCAATTTGATCATCCCAAGACAAATTAAAGCTATGGTTTCCTGCGTTCGTTACATACAACTCTGCTGTCCAAACCCTTGATTCTCCTGTCCTACCAGAGCAACCATAATTATAGCTATTATTGATGTTGGGAAAAGCCGTTAAGTAGTTGAGTGCCCCACCCGAAGCTGGAAAAACATTAGAAGGACTAAAACTACCCCAATTGTCATTAGCGAAAACACGCTCACTAATATAACTAACACAAGCTTCTGGTGTACTATACACACCGCCAGGACTTTGCCCACGCACTTGCCACACACTCAAGCACAGCGCGAATAAAACGAGAATTTTTGCTCTCATAGGAAAAAATTTAAGTATTAATAAAAAACAAAATAACCAAATTTTATTATACTGAAAAAAAGCGCAATGTGGGAGTTATACATTGCGCTTGTCTTGACTACTGTTTTTGTATTTTTAGTATTTGGCTTTGCTTGCCGCTTTCTATGCGTATAAAATATATACCATTTGGATATAAAGATAAATCGCAAACTACAATATTATTTTGCGGTTGTATTTT
>JAAFHG010000318.1:3064-4672 GCA_013297585.1 Chitinophagales bacterium | reverse complement strand
GATAAAGATGGCTTACTCAATTTTAGTAAACGTACGCATGATTATTTGACCGAAAAAAACGTACCGCACATTTACTACATCGAACCAGGTGGACACGACTTTAAGGTTTGGAAAAATGGCTTGTACATGTTCTCGCAATTGCTGTTTAAGAAAGTAGATGTATCAACTTTTCCTAAGTATGTGTACGCTACACAATAGTCTTTTCTAAATATTATCATACTCAATAAAACTTGCCATTATGCATTATAAATCATTAACCACCATCGTATTAGCTAACGCATTGTCGCTTAGTTTTTGCGTAGCACAAACCACTGTTGTAGAAGAATGGAATAAAGTAGGCATTAAGGGTGTCTCATACATATCGCCAGAAACAGCCCACGAATGGCAATCTTGGCGCAGAAGTTTGTATCAATTTGCACAATTGATATTTAAGTAAATTAGGTTATGATCCTAGGCTTTATAGTCTTAGTACCATTATAAAAAACGCATTGTAATAATGAAAAAAAATAGTTCAGCATCAGTAGTTAAAAATATAAGCGTTGTTGTAATTGCAGCAATCGTATTTGCTTTGTCTGCGCCTGTTTTGGTAAATGCACAAGGTGCAAAATTGGCTACCAAACCAGCTAAAACTTCTGCAATTATTACGGGTAAATACCGCAATGTATTTTTAGAAGCTGGCTACAGCAAAGCTGATATTGAAGCCAAACTACAAAAAGCCTATTACGATGTGTTTGAAGGGCCAACTAAAGTATATTTTGAGGTAGGCGATACGATGGCTTATGTATCTGATTTGAAAAATAATGATGCTAGAACTGAAGGTCTTTCTTACGGTATGATGGTGGCTGTGCAACTTGATAAAAAAGAGGTGTTTGATAGAATTTGGCGCTGGAGCAAAAAATATTTGCAACACCAATCTGGCCCACGAGAAGCCTATTTCGCTTGGAGCATTAACCCGAAAACTTTGAAAAAGAACTCAGAAGGTTCGGCATCTGATGGTGAATTGTATTATATCACAAGTTTACTATTTGCAGCCAATAAATGGGGTAATAATACAGGCATTAACTATTATGGCGAAGCCAGAAGAATATTAGATGCCATGTGGAAAAAAGATGGCACAGCCAATATTTACAACCTGATTAATACTGATGCCAAGCAAATAAGTTTTGTGCCAGAAGGTAATAATTACAAGTGGACTGATCCTTCGTACCACTTACCAGCATTTTATGAAATATGGGCTATGTATGCCAAAGATGGTCACGAGCAGTTTTATAAAGATTGTGCCGATACGTCTCGTGTTTTCTTCCGTAGAGCTTGCGATTCTGTAACGGGTTTAAATTATGATTACACTGAGTTTAGTGGTCAGCCACATGTTACACGATGGGCACCACCGGCTTTTCGTTACGATTCGTGGCGCGTACCAATGAATATTGCCATGGATTATGCATGGTTTGCAAAAGATAAAAACTGGCAAGAAGATTATGCCAAACGGTTACAAAATTTTTTACGTTCAAGAGGCATTACCACATTTGAAGACCAGTTTAACCCAAATGGTTCTTTACCAGAATTTATTTTACAAGCAGGTGGTTTTAAAAAACTGCGTCATTCAAT
>JAAFHG010000318.1:0-3054 GCA_013297585.1 Chitinophagales bacterium | reverse complement strand
TGGATTAATTGGTACGGCTTCAACGACTGCATTAATTGGTAAAGACAAAAGCAGCCATGATTTTATACACGAATTGTGGAATGCCAAACTTGAACCTTACGAAGACACTTATTTCGATCCTTATTACGATGGCTTAATGTATTTATTTAGCTTGATGCATTTGAGTGGTAATTATAAAATTATACATCCACAGGGTAAATAAACATTTATTAAAACGAATTATGCTAATATGAAATATATACTGCTTTTACTGTCACTTTTCGCTACAAGTCTTGGTATTGCCCAAAATGCCAACAACGATTGGGAAAATCCTTTAAAATTCGAGAGCAATAAAGAAGCCCCAAGAGCTAGTTTTATGCTATACAGCAACAAAGCAGATGTGGTAAAAGATGATTATGCAGCTTCAACTTATCATCAAACTTTAAATGGTGTATGGAAGTTTCAATACACGGCACAATTAAAAAATAGACCAGTCAATTTTTATCAAGCAACCTTTAACGATGCTACTTGGAACAACATTGCAGTACCTTCTAATTGGGAAATGAAAGGCTATGGCATTCCTATTTACACCAATGTGGTGTATCCTTTTCCTAAAAATCCACCATTTGTTGGTGATAATAATCCTGTAGGCAGTTACAGAAAAACTTTTACCGTTCCAGAAAAATGGGTTGGTAACGATGTGTTGTTGCATTTTGCATCCATTACTGGTTATGCGGTTATTTATATTAATGGCATAAAAGCTGGTATGACTAAAGCGTCTAAATCACCGGCAGAATTTAACATTACACCCTTTCTTACAAAGGGTAAAAATCTGTTAGCGGTAGAAGTATTTCGCTGGCACGATGGCAGCTATTTAGAAGACCAAGATTTCTGGCGCATTAGTGGTATTGAGCGTGATGTGTATTTAACTGCAGTACCCAAAGTAAATGTGTGGGACTTTTTTGTAAATGCAGATTTAGATGCACAATACACTAATGGTAATTTTCATGCAGCAGTAGATATTCGTCAACTTTCTCAAGCAAAGCCAGTTACAGGTGCTTTATCTGTAGAAATTACTGATAAAGATGGTAAACAAGTATTTACGCAGCAACAGCCTATAAAAACTGGTAACGATAGCATACAAACAATTGCTTTTGATGGTGTGGTTAATCAACCAAAAAAATGGAGTGCTGAAACACCTTATTTATACAACTGCATTATTGGTTTTACAGTAAATGGTAAAACGGTGTACACAGGTACTAAAATTGGTTTTAGAAAAGTTGAGATTAAAAATGCGCAGTTATTGGTAAATGGAATGCCAATAGTGGTACATGGCGTAAACAGGCATGAGCATGACCCTGTAAATGGCCACGTACCTTCAAAAGAATTGATGTTGAAGGATATTCAGTTAATGAAGCAGTATAATGTAAATGCTGTACGAACTTCACATTACCCCAACGATCCGCTTTGGTACAAACTCTGCGATGAATATGGCTTGTATGTGGTAGATGAAACCAATGTAGAAATTCATGGTATGGGTGCTTCGCTTCAAGGCGGTTTCGATACGGTACCTCACCCTGCATATTTACCACAATGGTGGGCATCAATTATGGATAGAGAAAAGCGAATGCTTGAAAGAGATAAAAATCACCCTTCGGTAATTATATGGTCGCTTGGTAACGAATGTGGTAATGGCAAAGTATTTCACGATGCGTATTTATGGATGAAAAGTAGAGATAAAAGTCGTCCTGTGCAATTTGAACAAGCTGGTGAAGATTGGAATACTGATATCGTTTGCCCAATGTATCCACGAGTAGAAAGTATGACACGCTATGCCCGTGACAGCAAGAAAAAACGACCTTATATCATGTGCGAATATTCTCATGCAATGGGCAATAGTAGTGGTAATTTTCAGCAGTATTTTGATATTATAGCAAGTAGTCCAAAAATGCAAGGTGGTTTTATTTGGGATTGGGTAGATCAAGGCATGCTTACCAAAACCAGCGATGGTAAACCATTTTATGCCTATGGTGGCGACCTTGGTGGTTATGATTTATGGAACGATGAAAACTTTTGTGCCAATGGTGTAATTGCTGCCGATAGAACAGTGCATCCTGGTTTGTACGAGGTTAAAAAAGTGTATCAAAACATTTTATTTAAAGCAAAAGACGTTCAAAAAGGATTGATTACCATTTCTAACGGGTTCGATTTTACCAACCTAAGCGATTATCAATTTGAATGGAAATTGTATCAGAATGGCAGGCTTGTAAAAACGGATACATTTTCAGTAGATGTAGCGCCACACCAATCGAAAGATGTGCAACTACAAGTGCCTAATTTTAAAGTAGGCGAGGGCAATGAATTTTACTTAAACCTATCAGCTTATTCTTTAAAAACCAATGGTGTATTGGCTGCTGGTCATGAAGTGGCTACTGAGCAATTTAAATATGCGGGTGATTATTTTGCAAAGCAAACAAAAGCAGAAACTGACTTAAAAATTAACCGTACCGATAGACGCTTAAGCTTTAGCGCTGGTAAAATACAAGGCGAATTTGACACCCAAAGAGGACAATTTTTATCGTACACAATTGGCGGTAAAAGAGTGATTGGTGGTTTTCCTGAACCCTATTTTTGGCGAGCCCCAACTGACAATGATTTTGGTAATAGAATGCCCACACAACTTGGTATTTGGCGCAATGCACATGTAAATCGAAGTATTCAATCAGTAGTCATCAACGATTCTGCAAAAAATCAAGTAGATATTAAAGTAAGCTATCTATTAAATGATATTGCGGTGCCTTACACTATCATTTATACTATACAAAACGATGGTGCAGTAAAAGTGACTGCAAGCATTGATATGACGGGTAGAAATTTACCTGAAATGCCACGTTTTGGTATGCGTATGAACTTATCGGGTGCTTACAAACAAGTAAACTACTATGGTAGAGGGCCTTGGGAAAATTACAGCGATAGAAACACAGCTTCTTTTATTGGCAAATACACCACAAATTCAGATAGTATGTACACGTTCAACTATATCCGTCCACAAGAAAGTGGTTATAGAACAGATGT
>JAAFHG010000680.1 GCA_013297585.1 Chitinophagales bacterium | reverse complement strand
CGGGCCTTGGGCCTTTCATTTGGTACCGCACTTCCTTTTTCGGGATGGGCTATTGATGAAAACAAACAGCCCATTTTACTACCTCAGAAAAAACTATCCTTGTCCAAACCTATTACTGCCATTACCTGTGGCGCAGGCAATAGAGGCAATGTATATGGTAATTTTGCATTAGAATTTCCTGAACAGCTAGATATTATTGGTGTTGCAGAACCAATAGCCATAAGAAATGAACGATATGCCACCAAGCACAAGATTGCTGCAGAAAATAGGTTTGCCACTTGGGAAGATGTTTTTAAAAAGCCAAAATTTGCTGATGCCATCATTATTTCAACTCCAGATAATTTACACTATGGCCCTTGTATGAAAGCTTTAGAAATGGGCTATGATATCTTATTAGAAAAGCCTATTTCACCAAGTGAGCAAGAATGTAGAAACATATTGGCATTGGCTAAAAAAACAGGCCGAATTGTTGCTGTTTGCCATGTATTACGGTATGCTCCTTATTTTGTTAAACTAAAAGAAATAATTGATAGTGGTGTATTGGGTGAAGTAGTAAGTGTACAACATTTAGAGCCTATTGAACACATACACATGAGCCACAGTTATGTGAGGGGCAATTGGCACAATAGCAAACAAACAACCCCTATCATCTTGGCTAAATCTTGCCATGATTTAGATATTTTAAGGTGGCTGGTAAATAAACCTTGTACACACATTCAAGCATTTGGTAGCCTACAATGGTTTACCAGTAAAAATGCGCCAGAAGGTAGTACTAGTAGGTGTAGTGACGGTTGTAAAGTAGAAGCAACTTGCCCATATTCAGCACTAGATATTTACTATAGAAAAAGGCAACGCAATTATGTTTTTGATTTGCCAGAAGATAAAAATGAGCAAGCAGCTTATGTATTGCAACAGTTAAAAACTACCAACTACGGTCGTTGTGTGTATAAAATGGACAATGACCAGCCAGACCATTACACCAGCAATTTGTTATTTGAAGGAGGGCTAACAGCTTCTTTTTCAATGGAGGCATTTACCAGCTATGAAGGTAGAAGAACCAGGATAATGGGTAGTATGGGTGATATTGTTGGCGATATGAGCAGTTTTACATTAACAGATTTTTTAACCGGCAAAAAAACGGAATGGAAACAAGCAACTGATGGCCATGGTGGCGGCGATTGGCGGTTGGTAAACGATTGGTTACATGCCATATCAGAAAGAAATCCTGCATTGCTTACTTCTACCATTGATGCATCTATTGAAAGCCATGTAATGGGTTTTATGGCCGAAGAAAGCAGGTTAACAAAAGAAGTAAAAAAAGTAGTGTTGTAAATAATTAAACCTGTTGGAGAATAATATTCATAAACAGCCAAGTTTGCCTTCTTTATTGCTATGCATTGTTATGGATGTAATTGGTATGGCATCGTATATTTTTCCAGCTATTGCTGAATTTATTGATGTAGTGTGGGCGCCAATATCTGCCTATATTTTCTTTAAATTGTTTGGTGGAAAAATAGGTAAAATTGGAGCCTTTATAAATTTTTTAGAAGAAATTATTCCCTTCACAGATATCATCCCATCCTTTACCATTGCTTGGTTTATCAGAAGAAAAGAAATTACCCAACGCATAACTAAATAGCCATATTATTGTTTTAATACAAATTGTTTTGATGTGAAATAATGTAATTTACATAGCAAAATAACAGTTATGCAGTTTAACCTCCAAGCGCCCTATTCCCCTGCTGGTGATCAGCCGGATGCCATACGAAAGCTTACAGAAGGCATTAATGATGGTGAACAATATCAAACCTTATTAGGTGTAACGGGAAGTGGTAAAACGTATACCATTGCCAATGTTATTCAAAATGTACAAAGGCCTACCTTGGTATTAACCCACAATAAAACATTGGTAGCGCAATTGTACGGTGAGTTTAAACAGTTTTTTCCTGACAATGCAGTAGGCTATTTTGTAAGCTACTATGATTATTATCAGCCCGAAGCCTACATGCCCGTAAGCAACACCTACATTGAAAAAGATTTAAGCATAAATGAAGAATTAGATAAGCTACGTTTACAAGCCACTGCACA
>JAAFHG010000119.1 GCA_013297585.1 Chitinophagales bacterium | reverse complement strand
GAAACTTGTAAAAATCGCTTTGCTCAAATACCCTTTGTTGACTGCTATTTTCCTTACCAAGATAGGCATCCAAAATGCGTTCGTATACTATTAAGCCAGGAGCTACCAATAGAAAGTTTTTAGTGTAGTTGCCTGACTTTACTTCCTCATATTTAGCGTTTAACAATTGCCATATTAATAAGGCATGCATTACCCATGTTTTACCCGTACCTGTAGCCATTTTAATAGCATACTTGGGTATTTCATATTTTGTTTTAGCCAGTTCTGCTGCATTCATTTCAGCAAGTAAATCAGGTGCTATTGTTAGGTAAAAATCTTTAACTGTTTTTAGCCCCAACACTTCATGCAGGTAAATAATGTTTAAGATGCTTTGCTGCTGCCCTTCGTGAAAGTTTACTGGTCTGGTTTCGGTGTAAGGTGGTAAAAACCAAAACTTTATTAGGTCTTTAGTAACTGGTGTAACAGCATTTAATAAACTACCATCTGCCAATGCTTGTTTTGCTTGTATGGCTACGGCATTTGCTAACTTGATTGGTATATCTCTTGTACCTATATTGGTTGCGTTCATGTTTGTATATTTTTCAGGCTTTAAAACCTGACGGGTCTACAATTATATTTTTTCAATAACAATACTTTCAAAACCAAACACATCAGCCGATTTCACGCAAACAGTTCGGTTTAACTTTTTAGGAACTGTTAATGTAGTGGTGGTAATACAGTGATAAGGGTCGGTATCGTTGGCTGTGTTTTCTCTATAATCCTGCCATTGACTACGAAATATTTCACTATCATAATCAGGGTCAATACTCCAATATTCTATCAATGCCAATGGGTCTTTTGCTATAACTTGTTGCAGCTTTTCTTTGTCTTTGTCATCTAATGGAATATTATCGGGTGAGAGTAAAATATAATTGTCTAAAGTAATAGTGATGGTTTCTTTATCTGCTTCGCTAGTTGCTGATTTTTCAATTGGTTTGATTGTTAAATATTGCAAACTGCTAAAGCGTACACTGCCATCCTTTGCCATTTTTTCATAGCCTTTTTTACTACCCAATTTGTCCAATAAATCTGGTGGAATTACCAATACTTCTATATCGTTTTTATGCTGTATAATGGCTTCTGAAATATCGTAAGCAAAGTTCCATCCCAGCACAATTACCTTGTTCCAATTACCACCTAAAAAACTGTTCTTTAATTCGGCGGCACGTTTTACGGTGGCTTTGCCTGTTAGTTTACCTGGGCTATCTACTAGCACCAATACTTTCTCATTTTTAAGGTAGCCTAAGTTTCTACCAGTGGCTTGCTCTTCTGTAAAAGGAATAGCACCATACAAGCTCATAATAATTTGGCTTAAATCGCCAACTCGTTTATAAATTTTGGTACTTGCAAAAACCTCTTTTTGGTAATCGCCAATGGATTGATAGAAGAATGGTTTAGCATCCATATCTATAAACCGCTTACGCATTACCATGGTGGCAGGTTTTCCAATGTCACTTGTAATCCATTTTCTACTTAATCTTTCTGCAACTGCTGCTGTAGTACCGCTGCCGCCAAAGAAGTCAGCAACAATTGAGTTTTCATTTGAAGAAGAATTAATAATCCTTTCAAGTAATTTAGTTGGTTTTTGAGTCGCATAATCTAATGACTCCCCTTTTATCTGTCCGGTAATATCATCCCAAATAGTTGTCAGTGGATTGCCAGGCTGCTCATCTAAATATCTTTTTTTATATACTTTTTTACCCGTAAATACTAACAAGCCTTTTACATCAAAATCTTCCATTGTTTCAATTGGGCAACGCCAGCCATTCGGTGGTGGAATGGCACCTTTATAGTCATAAAAATAGCCGATACTCCCTTTAGGTTTTGTAAAATGGTCTAACCTATATTTTCTGCCATCATCATCTACTTTATTATAAAAATCATCAAGGTATTCTTTCGTGTATGGCTTATATTGTTTATTAAAAATTACATCTTCCCCTTTTTTGAAAATCATAATTCTATCATCAATGTTTCCAAAACGTACACTATCATTATGAGAATCACTTCTTTTCCAAACAATTTCATTTACAAAACGGTCTTTCCCAAATATTTCATCAAGCATTATTTTCACATAATGCCCAACATGCCAATCAATATGCACATAAATACTGCCTTTCTCGCTCAATAGTTCTCGCATTAACACCAAACGAGGGTATAGCATTTTTAGGTAACTAACCGTACCATCTTTCCAAGTATCGGCATAAGCAAATTGCTCAATCACCGTTGGCTTTTGGGCAAGGTCTACACCAGGTAGTTTTACACTAGTTCTATAATCTGCTTTACTATCAAAAGGTGGGTCAATGTATATCAAATCAATCTTGCCCCTCATACTTGGTAAGCCACTTTCGGCGTCGCCAGCCAATAGGTTTTGCATTACCAACAAGTTATCGCCATATACCAATCGGTTCACCCATTCGGCTTCTTGATGTATAGATAGTTTGGCCTGCTTGGCTTGCAAGCCAAATAGTTGCATTTGCTCTGGGCTTGCATCTATAGTAGTTGTTTTATCTTTTGGGTTGGGTATTGCACCTTTAAACAAGCCACTTACATCTTTGGCAGGTAGTACCAATTCGTTGGTTTGCAAAGCCAGTTTTGTACCGCTACTAATGCGTTCTAAAATTCGGGCAGCTTCCTTGTTTCCTTCTTCAACTATTTTGGGTAGTTCGTTTATAAGCGATGTGGGCATAGTACCTGTGCAGTTGCAGCCTCAGGTACTTCGTGGCAGGTTAATTATTGGGCAAAAAATAAGCGTGTACCTCTGCATATTAAGTTTTCTATCTGCGATGGGCACTTCGACGAGCCTGGGTAGAATGGAAAACAGCAAAGGACACGCCGTGCAGGCGCATCCCTAAACTGTTTCTTTCTACCCGATGAAATTGTCGAAGTTTTATCGTAGAAGAAACATTTAGCAACGCTAATAATGTTATATAGTAAGTTGGTTAATTGCTACGTCATATTGTGTTTTTTAGATAGTGGTAAAAATAGTAGTTTTTGTTTTAGTTGCGTTGGTAAACATCACACCCCGTCAGCAAAGCTGCCACCCCTCTGCTGAGGGGAATGAAAACCACCGCACCAAATTCCCCTCAGCAGAGGGGTGGTCGCAGACCGGGGTGTTATTTTAGCCACGGTTTTTCCGTGGTACTAGCAACAAGCGTTATTCTATTCACGGTTTTTCCATGATGCCAGCAACAAGCGTTATTCTATTCACGGTTTTTCCATGATGCCAGCAACAAGCGTTATTCTGTTCACGGTTTTTCCGTGATGCTAGCAACAAGCATTACTCTGTTCACGGTTTTTCCGTAATGCTAGCAACAAGCGTTACGCTGTTCACGGTTTTTCCGTGGCACTAGCAACAAGCATTACTCAGTTCACGGTTTTTCCGTGATACTAGCAACAAATTGTTATACGGTCATAGTTAAGCTAGTAGTATATATTGTTAAATAGTTACTATAAATTTTGCTTGTACCAGAAAATAATATTAAACTTGTGCTTAATAAAATAAAATTAAACCATGTTACACACAAGCTTCTTCCGTCAACTTAGAAATCCTGAATTTATTCAGCAGGGTAAAGATTTAGCACTTGTAATTGCTACGGCTAACCCTAACAATTTATTAGTACAAAAGCAATACGATGGGTTTAATACCAGCGTATTAGCGTTAGATGATGGTTTTAAACTCAGCCAAAAAAATCCATTAACACAAACCCTACTTGATATTGATACCAAGCGAGATGATATATTTATGGGTATGTGTTTTATTATGGATGGTCATTTTAAAAGTTGGCTACCAGATGTAAAAGCACATGCAAAATTATTAATAGACAGTGTAGATGTGTACGGTAGAGACCTTGTAGATGCTAACTATCAATCTGAAACGGCAAGCCTTAATAGCTTGATAGATAAGTGGGAAAACACACCCAATCTTACGGCGGCTATTACCGCACTTAACCTTGCCGCTTGGCAAGCCGAACTAAAAGCTACCAATACATTATACGCTACCACCTATACTGATAGGGCTATTACAGATGGCAGTGCAGATGCTTTACCAAAAATGAAAACTTTGCGTGCAGAAGTAATTGCTGCATGGGCTAAGTTTCAAAAAGTATTGATAGGTAAAATTGAAGAATACGAAGACGATGCAGTAAAAGCACCATTGTACACGGCTTTAGAAAACAGTATTAATGGTGTGCTAGATAAGTACAATATACTATTAACACAAAGGCAAGCAAAAGCTGTAGCGCCAGTTACACCACCAAATACATAAGCGATAATTGGATAAATAAAAGCCACCTAAAGGGGTGGCTTTTTTATTAGTTTGAACTTATTCTAATCACTTCTCATACCTACTTATCCATTCAGCAAATTGTGTGGTAATTATTTGGTCTATATTGGTTTTGTCTGCGCCATCCCAGTACCATTGTTTGTCATATTCTGCCAGCTCTACTTTGGCAAAATACAGCAGATAAAATGGCATATATGTATCATCGTAATCTAGGCTTATACAAATGTCTTTTAACTGCCGTAATGCTCTAAAGTAGCTATTGGTTTTGTAAATAGCATTGGTAACTATAAAGTACACGTACTTTTTTATAACCAAAGGTTTATTGGCGTAGGAGAGATTAAAGTCTTGCAGTACTTTATTAGTAAGCGCTTGCAAGGCTAGTTGATTGTAAGGTTTTGAGGTAGCAGCTAGCGTGTACAGGTTTTCAGAATTAAAGCCAGCTTCTATCATATCAATAGCCCAGTCTACCCAGCTTTCATCAAAGTCGCAATTAAAGACTTTGTTTTTTAAAATTAAATGGGTAGATAGTACAAGTTCTTTCATAAATACGAAGTCGCTACGATGTGGTTTAGTTTTGGTTTATGTTGTTTGCAGTCAAATGTCAGTGCTATTTATTTACGGCTTGGTTAATTTTTTCTACTTGTTGTGTACAATTATCTCTGCTTGTTATTGGGGAAAGCTAAACATAGCAATCATACCACTAATAGGTTTTAATTATTTTCACCTACAGTTATAGAATGGGTAATTCATTACTTTCTATTCTCTTACATTGAAATAATTTGTTTATTAAAACATGTTCATCTACCAAGCTATTTGGGATAGATAATATTTTATTTCCACCAATAGCAATATCTACTATTACAAAAGAGTTAATTGGACTTTTAGCATAGTCTTGCTTGATGACTTTGAAAAAGTCAATCTCTTTTTTATCGTATTTTATTAAGGTATTATCAGTTGACCCGAAATAAAAAGTGTCATTGCTTCGAGACATAATAAGAATATGCTTTTTTGTGTATCGATAATATGGTATTAGCATCCAAATATTCATGCCTCCACCAATAGTTGCAAAAATTATGAGAGTGAAAATTGATACTGCGACAATTGTATCGGCATTGCCAAATACAATCATCATCACAATTATTAAAAATGATGTTAAAAAACTAAGACCACTTGTTTTTACAACATATTTAATAAAGTTTTTTCTATTGTAGGCGTAAACGAAACTGTTAGATTTAAAATGTGGCAAAAAATTTTGCCACCAAGCAAAGTAGGTTTTAAAGTCATTGGTATTAAATGCCACACTATCTTCAAAAAAACCTTTTATATACGGATAGCTGTCTGAAATATTTGAGATAGCCTTTGTATACAACTTATTTTTATTGTTGAGATAGTGCAATACAAATTTGCCATTGTAATAAGTGGTTAGTTTTAAATAATTACCATGTTCATCTTGAATGGTAACAGATGGATTAGTTAAACTAATAACAATATGTTCTCTTTCTTTTTGCCAATTAAAGCTATTAACAAGTAAAATAGTAGCTTCATAAGTACGCGCAGTTTCTTCTAAAAACTCACCTTTTTCGCATTGGCTATTTTGTACTTTTGAAATACATCGCATCATTTATAATTAATAATATATATTTAACGATACTCTTTAGTAATTGTATCAGTTTTGGTGTATATCAATAATTGGCGATAAAGTTATTTCTAATAGGCATGCATAAGTAACTTTACATTTCAACATTGTAAACTATGCAGCCTACCAATATCACTTTCTTTTCTACACAACCATACGATAAACAGTTTTTTACCAAATGCAACGAGCAGTTTGGTAACCAATTGACGTTTCTAGAAACTAGATTAAATGCCACCACAGCTAGCTTGGTAGAAGAAGGATCTGTGGTATGTGCTTTTGTAAATGATAAAATTGATGCTACTGTGGTAAAATTGCTAGCAGCAAAAAAGGTAGGTATTATTGCCTTGCGCTGCGCTGGTTTTAATAATGTAGATATTGAAGCTTGTAGGCAACATAATATTAAAGTGTGTCGTGTGCCCGCTTACTCACCCGAGGCTGTGGCCGAACACGCTTTGGCTATGATACTAACGCTCAATCGTAAAACGCACAAGGCATACAACCGTGTAAGAGAGCAAAACTTTTCACTCAATGGCTTACTAGGTTTCAATTTGCATGGCAAAACCGTAGGTGTAATTGGTACAGGCAATATTGGTAAAGCATTTTGCAACATCATGCTTGGCCTTGGCTGTAAAGTGATGGCTTTTGACATTATTGCCAATAAAGATTTAGAGTCTATAGGTGTTACGTATCACCCGTTGCTAGACATTTACAAAGCAGCAGATATTATTTCGCTGCACTGCCCACTAAGCGATCAAACAAGGCATTTAATTAATGCAGAAGTATTGCCTTTTTTTAAGCAAGGTGTTATGCTAATAAACACCAGCCGTGGGGCATTGATAGATACGAATGATGTAATTGATGCACTAAAAAGCGGCAAGATTGGCTACTTAGGTATAGATGTGTACGAACAAGAAGAAAAATTATTTTTTAGAGACTTATCAGAGAAAATAATAGCAGACGATACCATACAGCGTTTAATGAGTTTCCCAAATGTGCTGGTAACCGCTCACCAAGCTTTTTTTACTCAAGAAGCGTTAACCCAAATAGCCGAAATTACACTTACCAATATCTTTGAGCTAAATGCTAAGAAAATATTAACGCACAAGGCAGCAATGTTAGTGTAGTATTTATCATATATTCGTGTAAGCAAACATTTATGAGCAAGTATTTTAATAAAACAATTCTTCTTTTTTGCGGCGCAATGCTAGTGCTTGCCTGTTCTAAAGAAACTAGCTTTGAGCTAGGATTAGGATTAGCCAACCCATCTACAGGTACACTTAAAGACAGTTCTGGCAATTGCCAAAGTTTTAGTGTTAATGGTAGCTACGTGGTAGATTCTACGCTTACTGACAGTAATTATATTGTAGTAACTGCAACCATTACTAAAGGCGGTACGTACAAAATTTATTCCGATACAGCTAATGGCTATTGGTTTAAAGACAGTTCGTATGTATTAAACGCAGGTGCACAAACTTTTAAACTAAAGGGTTATGGCAAGCCAATATTGCCCCTAAAATCGGTATTTACTATTTACTATAATACCTCGTATTGTTTGGTAAGTGTTACGGCCACAGGTACACCTTCAAGTGGTGGCGGCAGCACAGTAACATCACCTTCTGGTGATTATTTTCCTACAACTGCTGGCAGCAACTGGACTTATTACGACTTAACTGGCGATTCGCTTACAGTAGCTTGCAGCAATTTTACAGCAACAATTGCGAGTAAAACTTATAAAGTGTTTACATCCAATCAGGGTGATACAAGCATTTATAGAAAAGATAGTTTACAGGGTGAGTATTACACCTATGGTACATTTGCTGGCGATTCTCGCTTAATTGAGTATAAGTTTTTAGATGATAAAGTGGCTTCAAACAGTTTTTGGGAAACAGATACGTTAACTACTAGTACGTTCTTAGGTATACCATCTGTTTATAAAATACGATTTACTATTGATGCAAAAAATACCCAGTACACCATTAATGGCAATGCATTAGACAGTGTAATAAAAGTAAAACAAGAAGTACTAGGGCAAGTATCGCCTGGCTTATTTACTATTTTACCTACAGGCACTAGCTATGCTTATTATGCCAAAAAAGTGGGCTTGGTTTGGTTAGATTTTCCTAATTACACACCTGCCGAAGCACTTAAAATTAAGCGTTGGACCATTTTTTAACGGCTGACTACTACCAAATAATAGATACAAAAAAAGCACTCAAAACCGAGTGCTTTTTTATGCGTATTTTCCTAAGTATTTTATAGATTAATTGGTAAAGCCCCTTTTGTATCATCCCACATTATTACCAAATTAGTACCAGCTTTTGTATCTTCAAAGTACATTGTCATCGCTTCAACAGGCTCGTTTACCTTATCTATACTAATGGTGGTACGCAGTAAATCTTTTTTTGCATCGTACACAAAATTACCCCAGCAGTAATTATCTTTATTAATAATAATGGTCCATTTATTTTCTGATGGCAGGCAATACAAGGTATATCTACCTTTTGGCACTTGCTTACCATCAATTTTCACCGACTTAAAAAACTCAATTTCAGTCGCTTCATTGGCACCAAGACGCCACATTTCGTTATATTTTATAATACCCCCAAAAATGGTTCTATTGTTTTTTAATGGTCTGCTATACAATATTCTTGCTGTAGGCACATCTTTCGCTTTACCACTCATTTTTAAAATAGGATAATTAGCTGGCCAATAACTGATATCTAAAGGGCTTTTATCAAGTTCTGTAGGCTTTTGCTGCGCTTGGCATAATGCTGCTGTAGCGAGGGCAAATACTAAAAATAGTTGTTTCATCTTATCTTGTTTGTGTGCAAATATATAGTGGCTTACAAAAAACCTTCGTTACTTAAAAATGTAATTGCCATTTCTTTAACGTCTGCAAAAAAATTGGCATAGCACCACTCAAAAGAAACATAGTGCGCTTGAAAAAGTTGAAAACATGCGTCTGAATCATCTAAATACTTTGCTCGGCGAGCCACACTTTTAAAACTATTTTCAATACCCCACATAAACTGATAGTTGTACAGCCAATTGTGCTGCTGCATAGATGGCAACATTGTTACAAAACGTTCTGGCAGTATTGGCGCTAGTTTATTAAGTGATACGTAAGTATTGGTTGCAAAAGCTTGCAAGCTTGCATCATCTATAAATTCTGTATGGTCTTTGGCTAAAAAATGGTCGTACACTACATCTACAAATGCACCTGAATAAGGCCCTACTGCTGGCTGAAAGTAAGTTTTAGCTTGTTTGGTAAATGGATGACTATCTGTAAACGTATCAATGGCTCTATGTAATTTAATACCTGCTTTAATACCTGTAGGATAATCGTACTGCTTTTTGCCTTTTACAAAATCGCTTATCATATTACCAGCCAATATTTCAGGAATATTGAAAGATAAATATGCATGGGCTAAGTAATTCATCTTTTAAAATTATGGTTAAAGTAGCTTATAGGCTTTTATTTTTTTACAAAAGTA
>JAAFHG010000040.1 GCA_013297585.1 Chitinophagales bacterium | reverse complement strand
AATACGAATGATGTCGTAAGGATTGTTGAGATTTTTGCTCAGTCCAACAGCATCATTTACCGAATGCTCGGTAGAGTAAGGCGAAGGCATTAAAATAGCTCTCACATTATCGCTACCTAAGGCATCGCAAGCAAGGGCAAGTACCACTGCTGAATCGATACCACCACTGCTGCCTAATATGGCTTTGGTAAAGCCCATTTTTTTAAAATAATCTCTTATGCCTAAAATCAGTGCGTCGTATATCTGCGCTATGTTTAGGTTTTCATCAAGCACAGCAGGGTTTAATTCCTTATTTGGCAATCTATCAGCAGGCTCTATTATAGCTGTGTCTATGGTGCCATCATCGTTTAATATCACACCATCTACTGCTTCTGTAAACAAAGGAAACGCCTTACACAAATTAGCATCTTTATCAAAAATTAAACTAGCACCATCGAATACAATTTCAGTTTGGCTACCTACCGCATTGCAGTAAAACATTGGCAGTTTGTACTTCTGCACATTGGCTTTTATTACTGCTTTTCTATCTTCATCGTGGGTATAATCAAATGGGCTAGCGCTCAGGTTTATCATCACATCTGGCTGCTGTATAATCAGCTCATCCATTGGGCAAATGCGGTACAAAGGATTGTCGCCAAGATTCCAAATGTCTTCGCAAATGGTGACTGCCAAACGCTTGCCTTTAAATTCAACAATTTGCCACTCGTATGCAGGTTCAAAGTAGCGGTATTCGTCAAATACATCGTAGGTAGGCAATAAGGTTTTATGAATTTCGGCTACTATTTTTTGCTCGTACAAAAAGAAAGCAGCGTTAAACAAATCTTTCCCTTTTACATGAGGGTTGCGTGCAGGTGCACCCACCAACACACCAATGGTATCAGCATGTTGTTTGATCTCATCAATAGCGGCGTAACATTTATTAATAAAGTCGCTAAACTCAACAAAATCTCTAGCAGGATAGCCACAAATACTCATTTCGCTAAACACAATCAAGTCAGCCTGTTGCGCTTTAGCTTGGTTAATAGCATCAATAATTTTTGCGGTATTACTTTCAAAATTGCCAATATGATAATTCTGCTGTGCGAGGAAGATTTTCATGGGGCAAATTTAGGGTGAGAATTTTGGAAAGAAACCCCTAACCGCCAAACATGTTATGGATTATATCCAAAACTATTTGATAATTTTTTGAATTAATTTATGAATATCTGTTCCCAATGAAATCGGATATTCTTCATTCTTATTCAACGCTTTTGCTCTTTTTATCGCAATTTCTAAATTCGGTAAAAACCTTTCTGGTTTTAAATTAGACTCGTTATAACCATCGGGTAGAATTTTACTCAAAAGATTTTTCAAGTAAGTTCGTCGCGATTTATTGATTTTTTTATTTTCAAAAATTAAGATTAGTTCCTCTTGATTAAACTCAGACAAATCTTTAAGATGTAATAGAAGCCAGAACTCAAAGCAAGGATTACTTAGCGCTAAATAAAAATTAGACTCTTCTTTACATTTTTGATTATATCTCTCTATATTTTTCCCATTCCTATCTCTGTCAATAATCATCCAAAGCTCATCCGAATTAGCTAAATCATATTCTTGCTTTATTTTCTGAAGATTTTCAAATACATATTTGGGGGCACTTTTAGTATCATCCTTATTTCGTCTTAAAGAAACTATTTCAATTATTTCATTATTAAAACGATAATCTTTCTTTAATGCTTCAAAATATGTAGGTTCTGTTTCATTCCCTTCATAAGCCAATAGAAACATCTTGTCTCTTTCTTTTACATTACTTATACGAATAAACTCAGTTCTTTCCCTTGGCATTTTTTATTTATTTTGATTAGGCAAAACAGTTAAACTATTCCTATTTCCAATTCTCGGTACAGCCTTAAACCTGCCTAACAAATAATCTTTTCTTATTTCCTTATCGAATCTAATATTATACTCTTCAAGTGTATGTAGTTGACTTACACCATCATTGTTTTTTACAACAAACCAAATCTCATCTTTTCTTAAAAGTTTCTGAGTAAGCAGACTGGATTCATGACTGGCTAAAATTAATTGGCTATTAACATTTTCACTCTTGTCTAGAAATAAATCTATAAGATCATAAATTATATTCGGGTGCAAACTTCTTTCCATTTCATCAATAACAAATACATTGTCGCCATGAAGAAGGTCAATAATTAGGGGAATGAAGTCAATAATTCTATTAGTTCCATCAGATTCATCTAAAGTATCAAATAACTCTGGATTTAGTTGTCCTGTAACATTATGTCGGGTCATAAATTTATGTACAGACAGTTCATTGTTCTCTTTTGAAATAAAATAGGTAGTACTATTTGTTGATAAAAGTGTTCTTACATTCTCAGTTTTAGTAGTCAACAAATCCTCTTTGATTTTTTCTAAAATTCTGTTTGGTATTTCTATCGATTCAAGCTCAATTTTTTCTAAGCAAATTCCATTAATCCCTGTGTCAAAATATTTGAGCAATTCTTCAAAAGTAATTTGGAGTTTAGAATCATCTTTGAGCTCTGACTTTATGCCTTCTTTATATTTATCATCAGGGAAAATTATTTTTAAGGAATTTTGAAACCAATCAATAACACAGAACAAATCATCAACATTCGTAACGTTGTCTTTTACTTTTCTAGTTGTGATTTCATTTAAAAATAATTGATTACTGGGTGTTCCTTTAGCAATAAATTTCAAAAACTGTTTGTGTTCTTCTTTCTTGTTTTTCTTTAAAAGAGGTTCTAAATCAAATTCGACTCTATTTTGAATATTTCTTTCAAAAATTTTATTCTCCCCTTTACTATTTATCTCAAAAAGCCACTCTTCTACAATGTTCTTTGAATTAAAAACAAAACCATAAGCATAATTTTTTCCTTTATGCTGTATTTCATACTCTATTCTTGAATTTGACACAATTGATTTTGCATCTAATCTATATGGCTGAAATTTTATTGGCTGTTCGCTTTTACTTCCTTTTAAAATTAGTATTTTTCCAAAATCGATTGCCTTGATTAAATTAGATTTACCAGAAGCGTTAGCACCGAAAACCACACTAGCTTTTAGTGCTGAAATACCTTTAACTGGCTTGGTTTTATGAAACTGTTTTAAAGTTCCTTTGCCGGGAATCATTGAAAAAACAGTTCTTTCTTTAAACGACAAAAAATTCTCAACATTGAACCTAATTAACATAATATTCTATTAAATTAAACCAAATCTAGTGATATAATCACAAATAGGTGCAATTTTAAATTTTTTTCGAGAAATCTTATTCCTGTAAACATTAACAAAGCCGCACTAGCAATTTTCACACTTTTACCCTTAATTCGCACCATGAAGAAAACGCTTTTGGCATTGGCTGTGCTGTTGGCAGCTTGTGGCTCTAAAAAGAAAGTACCTGATGTAAGCGCTATAAAAGTTGACTTGCAAATCACTCGTTTTGAACAGGCTTTTTTTAAGGTAGATACTAGCAATATTGATGCATCGTTGCAGCAATTGCACACTGCTTACCCTGGCTTTACGCAAGATTTTTTGTACAATATTTTAGGGACACATAATAATGTTGATAGTGCTAGAAAAGATGTGGTAGCTTTTACTACTAGCTACAAACCTTTGTACGATTCAGCAGAAATCATCTTTAAAAACTTTACCCCAATAGCGCAGCAAGTGCAGCAAGGCTTGCAGTTTGTACACTATTATTTTCCTAAATATCCATTACCTAAACAGTTAATTACGTTTGTTGGCCCCATAAATAGTTATGGCAATATTATTACGCAAGATGGGCTTGCCGTAGGCTTGCAATTGTATATGGGCAATCAATATCCATTGTACCAAACTGAGGCTTTTCAAGGTTTGTATCCTGCTTATTTATCTAGGCGTTTTACACCAGATTATATACCTGTTAACTGCCTTAAAAATGTGGTAGATGATATTTACCCAAAACAAAATAGTGCTAAGCCTTTGGTAGAACAAATGGTAGAAGCAGGCAAGCGCTTGTATTTGCTAGATGCATTTTTACCCAATGCAGATGATACGCTAAAAACAGGCTACACAAAAGAACAATTGGCTACTTGCTACAAAAACGAGAGTAATATTTGGGCTTTTTTTATTGGAAATAATTTGCTGTACGAAACAGATCCTAACAAAACAAATCCTTACCTAAACGATGGCCCTAACACACCAGAAATTAATACTACTGCACCAGGTTTTATTGGGCAATTTGTGGGCTGGCAAATAGTGAAAAAATGGATGGTGAAAAATGATAAAATCACCTTGCAGCAATTATTGGCAACGCCTGCAAAAAAAATATTTGATGAGGCTAGGTATAAGCCATAAGAAGAATTTACCACATAGACACAAAGGCACAAAGGTTTTTATTAAAATAATATTTATTAAAAGCTACATTATTTCAAAGTAAGTTATAAGCAATTTTCTATGTGGCTATATGCCTATGTGGTGATGAAAAACTAATTGTACTTTGTTGGTACAATCATTTGAAAAGCAGGAATATTTACCTTAAAACGCTGTTTGGTATTTAGGTTTTCTAAGGTATACGTACCGTGCATTTTACCCATTTCGGTGCGTAAATTACAGCCACTACTATATTGAAATTGTTGACCGCTAGTAATAACTGGTTGCTGGCCTACAACACCCTCGCCTTCTACCTCTCTTTGTTCGCCATTGCTATCAAAAATATGCCAATGGCGGGTTAATAATTTTACAGCAAAAGCATTGCTATTTTCAATGGTAATTCTATACGCAAACATAAACTCATTGTTCAATGGGTTACTATAATCTGGCTGATAGTACACTTCTACGCTTACTTTAATACCTGCAGAAATTTTGCTTACCATTTTACGTCTGTTTTTATAAAGGTAGAAGAAAAAATTACAAGTTGCAAGTTTCTAGTTGCACGTTTTTTTAGCCTACATTTGACATTTTCGCATTGATGTTTTTTTATGGATAAATTTATTGTTTCAGCACGTAAATACAGACCCCAAAACTTTAATACAGTTGTTGGGCAAAGTCATATTACCACTACACTAAAAAATGCCATTAAAAACAATCAATTAGCGCATGCTTTTTTGTTTTGTGGGCCACGTGGTGTGGGTAAAACTACCTGTGCAAGAATTTTGGCCAAAACCATAAACTGTACCAATCAAACACCTGAGGGCGAAGCTTGTAACACTTGTAATAGCTGCGTATCGTTTGATGCAGGTACTTCTATGAATATTCACGAATTAGATGCTGCTAGTAACAACTCGGTTGATGATATAAGAAGCCTAGTAGAACAGGTACGCTTTGCGCCGCAAGCTGGTAAATACAAAGTGTACATTGTGGATGAGGTACACATGTTGAGTACAAGTGCCTTTAACGCATTTTTAAAAACGCTTGAAGAGCCGCCACCGTATGCTATTTTTATATTGGCTACTACAGAAAAGCACAAGATTTTACCGACGATTTTAAGTCGCTGTCAAATATTTGATTTTAAGCGCATTACCACCAACGATACCGTTGAACATCTACAAGAAATTGTAGACAAAGAAGCCATTCAAACCGATAAAGCTTCGCTGCAAATTATTGCACAAAAAAGCGAAGGTTGTATGCGTGATGCATTGAGTATTTTGGATAAAATTGTGAGCTTTACTAATGGTGAAGTCAATTATCAAAATACACTTGAGCACCTTAATATTTTAGACCACGATTATTACTTTAAGCTACTAGAAGCCTTGCTAAAACAAGATATGGCAGGCGGTATGTTGCTATACGATGAAATTAACAGAAAAGGCTTTGAAGGTGATTTGGTTTTAAACGGCTTTGCAGAATTTATCCGCAATATTTTGGTGTGTAAAGATGCTCGTGCTGTGAAATTGCTTGATGTGGTTGAAGGTATGCAAGAAAAATATGTAGCTACCGCTGCTAGTGTAAATGCTGGTTATTTGGTAAGCGCATTAAACATCTTAAATGAGGCAGAGGTTAATTTTAAAATGGCTCGCAATAAGCGCTTGCATGTAGAGCTAGTTATTATAAAACTCAACTTTTTGCAACAAGCCATAGAAATGTCTATGGGCGATAATGGCTTAGTAAAAAAAAAACGAGTTGATGGACCAATAGCCATTAAAACCAAGCCCGTTACTTCTATACAAATAAAACAAGCTACTAGCGTTAGTAAGCCTGTTGAACCTAAGTTGTATATTCAAGAGGAAAAGCCGTCGATAGTCGATAGACCACAGACCATAGAAATACAGCCAACCGTCGACCGTCGACCGTCGACTGAAATACCTGCAACTAGCAACCAACAACTAGTAACAAATAATTACCAACCAGCCACCAGCTATCAACCACTACCTAGCTTTGGCGCTAGTAATCTTACCGATGGCTCACCAAAACGCAGTGTGTTGGATGTATTGCGTGAAAAATATGGTGATGCCTACAGTATTCAAGAGGTAGAAAATCCAATTCCTTTAAGCATAGAAACCTTGCAAGGCCATTGGGATTATTATGCCAATAAACTAAAAGAAGAAAACAAGCACTCTCAAGTAAATGCCTTTAATACAGCCAAATTGGTTATAGAATCTGACACGGTATTTAATGTAATTGTTGATAGTTCGTTACAGCAGAAATTTATTGAGCAAGAAAAAACCATGATGCTTGATTACTTGCAGAGACACTATCACAATCGTATGATTATGTTCAATTTTATTATTGAAGAAGGCGAAAAAGAAGATGTGCCTTTACATTTTCAGCTAAATGGTAAGCAAAAGTTTGAACGCATTGCAGAGCAATATCCTTTGGTAAAAGAATTGAGAGATAGATTGAAATTAGATATAGCTTTTTAAGAATATTTCACACGAAGGAACAAAGGATACCAAGTACACAAAGATTGGTTTGTATTTTTTTAGATTATTTAAGAAAAATTAAAGAGGCGGCAGTAGCTTGAAAACTATTACCGCCTCATTTGTTTACAAGAACTTAGCGCTCTTTGCCTTCTTTGTTCCTTTGTGTGAAATCAGATTACAACAACGTTGCTTCGCTGCTAATAGCTGTGTTTAGCAATTTGGAAATTGGGCAGTTTGCCTCAGCATTTTTTACCGCCGCTTGAAAAGCATCGTTGTCAATACCAGGTACTTTTGCAGTAATAATTAAGTGAGATTTGGTAATAGCGCCATTTTCAAACGTTAACTCACATTTGGTTTCTAGTGTTTCTGGTGTAAAACCAGCTTCACCTATTACAAAACTCAACTTCATTGTAAAGCACCCTGCATGTGCTGCTGCTACCAACTCTTCAGGGTTAGTACCTACACCTTCTGCAAAGCGTGAATTAAATGAATATTGTGTTTTGTTAAGTGTGGTGCTTTGAGTAGTTAGGTTGCCATTACCCTCTTTACCGCTGCCGTTCCATACGGCTGATGCATAACGTATCATAATTGATTTGTTTATTAGTTTTAAAAAATTAAAGAGCCAAGGTAAACAATCATTACTGGCGAAGAGGCACTAGTAGGTTATCATATGCACAATTTTTCTTTAATCGAAACACAAAATAAAGCTACCGCTCATATCATGTAATCACTATTCTATCTTTGAGGCAATCATTTATTAAACACGTGGATATATCTACCATTATTCAAGAATTTATTGCCGGCCTTAAGCAAACAAGTTTAAAAGAATTTGTAGCAGTTGTATTTGGCATAGCAAGTGTATTTTTTAGTAAAAAAGAAAACATTTGGGTATATCCTGTAGGCTTGGTTAGCACCATTATTTATACCGAAATTAGTTTTGAAGGCAATCTTTTTGGCGAAGCCAGTGTCAATATTTATTACACTATTATGAGCATTTATGGTTGGATTTTATGGGCTAAAAAAGATGCACAGCAACATTTGGTAGTGCATATTACCAAGTCAACAGCAAAAGAATGGCGCACTCAATTAGGCATTTTTGCTGTATTTTATATAATTATTTACACATGTTTATATTGGCTAAAACAAAATTTTGCGCCGGGTGCAATACCTTGGGCCGATGCATTTGCAAGTGCAACAGCTTACACTGGCATGTGGCTAATGGCTAAGAAAAAAGTAGAAAGTTGGATTTGGTGGATTTTAACAAACATGGCTTCTATACCATTGTATTTTGCAAAAGGTTATGTATTTACAAGTGTGCAATACGTTGTTCTGTTAGTGCTAGCTGTGGCAGGCTTAATTGAGTGGACAAAGAGAGAAAAGCTGAAGCACTTATCAGCTATAAACAACCCCTAGATATTAATTTTTAGTTTAATTAAATGGGTTTTAATAGCTTGTTAGTACACAACACATACGTACTTTGCTCAATGGCAACAAAGGTGAAATTAGACGTCAAAAATGACAAGTAAATAAAGCGTATTAAAAAACGAAACTTATGAATGGCAAATATAAGAGAAATTGGGTTTAGCCTTTGTTACGGTTTTTTTACAGAGTAGCCTAAACTAAAAAGCCTTGTTGGCACACCACGCGAATTTGCTTAGCAGCATGCCAACAAGGAAAAATATGGTTATGAAAGTTCATTTTTTAGAAATGTAAGCCATAAATCAATTTGCTCTTCTAATTCTTCTAAATCAATGATTTTTTTTGGTTCGGGTGCTTTGTTTTTCCATTGTACTTTTTTACCACTATTTAAGTCGAATAAGCTGCAAACGAAATAGCGATATTCTTGTAAAAACTCTAATTGCAACTTTTGGGAATCATTACTGTACACATCTATAACACCTTCTCTGCTGCATTTTATTTCAATAAATGCTAACCTCAAATCATTAATTATAAATGTACTTTTTGGCGATAAAATACTTATAACATCCATCCATATTTTATAGATAGGGGTATAAAAAAAGTAATTTTCCATAACTTTTTCAGCCTTTTTTGGCGTTGCTTTCGCCAACAAACTTCGTTTGAAAAAATATTTTGGCACAGTAGGCTTAAAAAACTTACTTCAACTCAACCCATTCACTCACATTATTATTAGTATCTACCGCCGCTACAAACAATCTATTATCGGCTGGCGCCATAGATTTTTTTTCTGTCAAATGTGGTGCTTGTGGTGATGGTTCTTGTAAAATCTTCGGCTTTATAAAATAGCTGCTTGTTTAAACTGGTGTTGTAATTAAACTCCCTTTGTTTAGAATGTGCAAAACCTACACTAAAGCCTTGTTGTCTTTTTTTATCGAAAAATGGTAAGCTGTAGCGCAAGCTTATTTGCTGGCTGTAACCTGTAATTAACCAAATAGCTAGTTCATCATTTTGCCCGGTAAGATTGCCTTGGGTAAATTTCATACCATAGTTTACTCGGTCCAAACTCGCTTTTTGGTCTACCAACCATTGGTTAAAATTTCTATCTACCAGCCTAAAGTATGGCAAAGGAAAAAAGTACCAACGCTCTTTTACGTCTACATTAATGGTTATGCTATTACCTATTTTTTGCCCCGCAGAAACGGCAGCATCTACAAATAAAGCGGTATTAAATACTTGGTTACGGCTTTGTTCTAGTTTTTTGTTGAGGTCCTTTAGTAAAATGGTATCGCCTTGGCGAACCACCATTTCACCTAAAACGATATAGGCTTGTGTACGCTTGTTGCCCTTAATAGCAATATTGTTTACCGTTACATATTGGTTGCTAGCAACCTCGCTACTATCTGCTAATGTATTTACCGCTAAGCTATCTTGCTGTGCATGCAATCTGCCGCCAAAAACAATAGTTAACAATGACAAGTAAATAAAGCGCATTAAGCAAGGTATGCTGGTGAATGGTAAATATATGAGAAAATGGGTTGGTTGTTATTTACGTTGGTTATCTGTTTTAAGTTCTGTTGCTATATAATGTTCTTCTATGCCTTTTAATTTAGTATAGCGCTTAATTACTTCTAATGGAAAAAATTGGTCAAGTAATCGCTGTGTTGGTACTAAAGCATGAACAGGTAAGCCAATTTTGTCTGTTACGTACATTTCACAAATGATATTGCCTTCATCAATCTCTGTATCTTCCTCTTTTTTGGGAACAATTTCATATCGTACTTTATAGCAGTCAAAACCAAGAATTGTTTTTCTATCTTTTTTGTTAATTATAATTGAATCAGACTGATATAAACCAATAAAAGCAAACCCTTCTCTTATTGGCATTTGTGGGTTTTTGTTGTAAAGCCACGACTTACCTGTGCGATAATCTATTCGGTAATAATCACCTTCAATCACATTATCATTACTGTATTGCCAAATGGTGTCTTTACTAAAATCAACTGTTACTTTTTGAGGCCCAAAATCAGCTTTTATACTTGTAAGTTCTGTTGACAAAATTGATTTTAGTGCAGCAGTAGTCATAGAATCTGCTTGTTCATTTTCTGCCGCAGACTTGTCAAAACTAACTAACAATTCTTTAAAAATACTATCCGTTGTGTGCTTTGCCGCTATCGTATCTCCTGCACTTTTTGTAAAAACAATTGTACCATATAGTATTTTGGTTTGAGCAAAAGTGGACTCACAACAAAAAAATACTAAAGCCAAATAGATGAATGAATTTCGCATAACTGTTTTATAAAAAGTTTTCGCTTTTATTGATATTGTTTGCATCTATGATACTATTATTTAAATATTATTAGCGTACTACATAAACTAGAACAGCAGTACCTTAAAAAAGGTAAAAACGCCGCCAGTTATCCACCGGTGGCGTTTTATACATTAACCTTATTCTACAGGTTCAAACTATATACCCGTACAGCCAGCTTCGTCTTATTCTATTTGTGCGTGACCAATTTTAAAATAGCAATACTCTACCCAAATATTAATTTTCATTGCTTTGAAAAAAAGCGAATGATTTATTTATGAGATTTATTTTAACGATACCGCCTCTTATGCCGATAAAAATATTTTCATCATTAAAATATGCAATTGAATTAGGATATAAATCTTCCCAAAATAAATTATCGAAAATAATTGTTTGCTTAAAATTTTCAACAACAATAAATTTATTAGAGGTTGCAACAAAAAGGCGGTTATGATGTTTTTTAAAAGCTAATGGCGTATCATCAAACTTCAAAATTAATGTGTAGTTAAATTGATTATTTATCCTATTTAGCTGATATAAGTTTCCATATTTAAATACTTTTCCTTCTGGCGATTGAATAGGTTTAAAATAATTTTCGTTCGGTTCTATTTGTTCATATAAATGTTTATGTTCACGTAAATCCTTTTCTTGCGATTCAACAAAAAAAATATTACCATCATCTTCATATATGAATAAAACACTACAATTTATTATTTTTATCTCATTTAAAGTGCTATCTGTAGGTTGAAAAACAAAGCAAATATCTTCACTTGGGTATGAAGCTCCAATGAGTTTTCCATCAGAAATTAAAAAGTAGCATTTATCCTCAATTTTATTTACCTTAATCTCAAGTTTTCCATTTATATTTTCAACCCAATATTCAAAATTAGATGCGTTCAAAAAAAACCAATCCTCACTAAAAACGGAAGGCGGTTTTGTTAATTCAAATTTCTGAGGTATCGTAATTTTCTGATTCATATTATTTTAAGCTTGCTCAATAGGCTAGAATTAAATTCAAGTATAACCATCTTTGTCAAATTCTTTTAGCCTTTTGGTGTTTTTACCAACAATTGCGTAAAGTGTATTGGTAAGCAATACAAAATAATTAATTAAGTCTAAAAAGAAGTAGAATGCCGTTATTTTTATTAATAACGGCATTAACTTCTTTAAATATTATGCCTGTTCTACAGCTTCAAACTCAATACCTGTAAAACCTGCCTCTTCTATTTCATTTTTTAATTTTTCTGAAACATAATAACCAATACCGCCACTTACTCCATCAAGAATAAAAAAGTCAGTTAACTTATCCTTAAAAGCTATTTTCTCAATTGTATAACTCCAAATCTTTCCATCAGTACTATGGTGTGTTCTTTGTTTAATAAATTCCTCAGTACCGTTAATGGTTACATATTCTTTTGAGTCTGAACCAAGAATATTTTCTTTACTAATGATGGATTTTGAATAATCAACAAAATCATAATCAACTTTATAAGGATGAACAACCCAATAATCGAAGTCTTCTACATCTTTATAGATGATACTAGTTTTGAAAAATTGGACATTTTCATTCTGGTATTTTTCAAGTGTGATTTTAAGTTTATTCGTGATAAGAAGCCTGGATGATAATCCCATTATACCCGCACTAACAAGATCGGTTTTTTTTGCTTTTTTTCTTAATTTGGGAATAGGAATATCAGGCTGTTTAGGAATATACTTTAGATAAACATTTCCAATGAAGTTAGGATTTCCATTGATTACTGGGTACTCACCTGTTTCTACTTGTGGATAAACACCAATTACTTTATAATTAAGTGAATTTTTTATTTTATAAATATTCATAAGCTAAAATAAATTAACTAAATCATCCAATGGTGTATTTGGGTGAGCAACAATTACTCAGCCCTTGTTGGCGTTGCTTTCGCCAACAAACTTCGTTTGAAAAAATATTTTGGCACAGTAGGCTTAAAAAAATCTACTTCAACTCAACCCATTCGCTCACATTATTATTAGTATCTACCGCCGCTACAAACAATCTATTATCGGCTGGCGCCATAGATTTAGTTCTGTCAAATGTGGTGCTTGTGGTGGTGGTTAAGTATAGCAATGTGGCTAGGTTCATTTTTACATCTACCAAAGGCGGTAATGCAAAAAAGGCTAAGCCTTTAATGTTTTCGGTGCCTTTGTAAGCAATGTTAAAAGAGGTTTTGTTTACAGCTATTACTATTGGTTTTACAGGTGGTACACTATCTATCCAAGGCATGGGTGGTATAATGGCAGGTAAAGCATAATAGTTTTGGCGCAAGCTGTCGTTCCAGCCATTGGCATTGGTTTCAAAATTTTTACTGCTAAAATACACGCTACCTTGTGTGGTGCTGTATTGCCTAAGTGCTTGTATTTGTTTTGGGATTTCGTTCTTATCTTTCCAAGCAGCATTGGTATTTACCCTATAAATACCATGACCAATGTACAAATGCTTGCCATAAGTATGTTCGTTCCACCAAGCAAGTAAGGTATCGTAGTCGCACAATTTATGCCCTCTTTCCCAGTACAATTGTGGCACTACATAATCTATCCAGCCTTGTTTTAACCATAGCAAAATATCCGCATACAGGTCATCAAAATTGGTTTGGCCTGCTTTTGTATTGCTGCCTATTGGGTCTTGGCTTTTGTTGCGCCACACACCAAACGGGCTAATGCCAAATTTTACACGAGGATTTGCGGCACGAATGGTAAGGTATAATTGTTTAATAATGCTATCGCAATTGCTTCTGCGCCAGTCTTCTTTATTTAGTTTGCTACCGCTTTGCTCGTAAGCCTTTTGGTCAGGAAATTCTTTGCCAGTAATACGATACGGGTAAAAATAGTCGTCCATGTGAATACCGTCAAGGTCGTAACGGGTAACAATGTCTTTTACTATTGTGCTTACATGATTTCTCACTTCTTGCAAGCCGGGATTAAAAAACTTAGTGGTGCCATAGGTTAAAAACCACTCAGGATGTATTTTGGTAATATGCGATGGCGCAATAGATGATTTTGTAATATTAAACACCGCTCTATAAGGGTTTAGCCATGCATGAAATTCCATACCACGCTTATGCGTTTCAGAAATCATAAACTCAAGCGGGTCGTAAAAAGGTGTTGGTGGCAAACCTTGCTTACCCATTAAATACTCGCTCCAGGGCTCGTATTGCGATGGGTAAAATGCATCGCCAGCAGGGCGAATTTGCATGAAAATAGCATTCATGCCATTACGTTGATGCAGGTCAAGTATGTGAATAAATTCAGCCTTTTGTTCCTCTACCGATAAGCCCTTTTTACTAGGCCAATCTATATTTTCTACCGTGGCAATCCACACACCACGAAACTCAAAATTGATTTGCGCTTGTGTACTGCTTGTAAATAAAATAATACCGATAACGAGTAAAAAAAAGGATTTATTCATGAGGCAAAGGTAGCCAAGCAGCCAACAGAAATAAGGCTTGTGGATGTTTTAGGGATAAGCGGCTGATAATCCACAGCAATATAGCTTGATGGTTTATACTCTTGCTTTATCTAGCAATTCATTTAATTGCTTTGCTTCGGCAGTTGTAAGATTTGAGATAATGTTATCTAATAAATTAGCGCTAGCATCTAATTCTGCTAGTAATGCCAAGCCTTTTTCAGTAATGGTTACGTCTACCAAGCGCTTATCAAACTTGCAAGATTTTTTCTCAAGTAACCCTTTTTTCAGCAAACGTTCTACCAATCTACTCGTGTCGCTCATTTTATCTAACATGCGCTCACGAATTTGCAACGTGCTTAATGGGCTTTCGCCACGTAAAATGCGTAAGATGTTATACTGTTGTGTGGTAATGTCAGCCGGTTCTAATAAGGTTTTAAACTGCTGTTGCAAAAAATTACAGGTATAAATAATATTAATGGTAGCTTTTTGGTACTCGTTTCTAAATTTATGCTGATTAATATCTTGTTCAAGGCCCATAGCAGTAAAAATGGTTTAGAGATTGGTGGATGTATGCATCAAGGTTTACGATACTTGTTTCTCGAATGTTTTTTTACATGATGAATCGTGGAAACAAAAATAGTTTGTAATGGCATTATTTTATAAACAATCACAAATGGAAAAATGTCAACGCTTGCCTCTCTAAAGCCTTTTCTATATTTCTCACTATTTGCTTCTGGTAAGTGGCAAATGTCATCAAGTTTGTGTTTAACAGCTTCAATAAATCATTCGCCTAATCCTTGGCTTTTGTTTTCATACCATTCGTAGGCATTGGAAAAGTCATATTGAACGAGTTTGTGAAATTATACCGAATAACTCATTTGAATGCTTGCTTGTGTTGATACTGTTGTCTTGCACCGTTTACTAATTGCTCAAAACTAAGCGTATCAGTAGGGTTTGTTTCAAAGTCTGTTAATCGTTCTTCTAATTCTAACTCCAACATTTCTGTAGCAATATCTTCTTCAACCAACGTATAAATGGCAGCTAATTTTTTCTCATCTGCAATATCAATGTAGTGATGCAATTTTTCTTTTAAATTATCATCCAACATACAGAGTATTTTATCTTAAAGGTATAAAAAATTGGGCAATAAACTAATCTTCCCAAACCGTTAAACCCTCGCTGCAATTGCTACAAATATCAATGTTTTTGCGGCTTGTCATTAGTTCTCGCCTAAACTGCTTGTAATTATCATTTTGCCAAATGGCTTTAAAACTTTGCCCTTTTAAATTTCCTAATTGGTGCGTGGCATCTTTATCAAAACAGCAAGGTACCACCAAGCCATCCCAAGTAATTACATTGGCATGCCAAAGCTTCCAGCATTGGTTTTGCAAGCCACTTTTGCTTACTACTTTGCCGTTTTTGTCTGTTTTGTAGCGGCTATATTTATCAATCGTTGGTATTAATTGGTTAGGGTCATTTTCAAAATCGTACACCTGAGCGGTTTTAAAACGCACCTGATCTACACCAATTTCTTTAGCCAATTGTTTTATTTCCTCTATTTGGTGTTCATTTGGCTTTACCACTAAAAATTGAAAAAATACAAAAGGTGTTTTGCTATTTAGGGCTTTCTTCCATTTTACAATGTTTTTAGCGCCTTCTATTACTTTATCTAATTTGCCACCCACACGGTACGATTGGTACACATCCTGTGTAGTACCATCAATAGAAATAATCAATCTATCAAGCCCACTTTCTATTGTTTTTTTTGCTTTTTCATCGGTTAAATAGTGTGCGTTGGTAGATGTACCTGTGTAAATGCCTTTATCGTGGGCGTATTTTACCATATCTAAAAAATCAGGATTTAGGTATGGTTCACCCTGAAAATAGAAGGTTAAATATAACAATTCTTTATATATATCATCAATCGTTTCTCTGAAAAAATCTTTTTGTAGCATGCCTGTTGGACGGCTAAACTCGCGTAGGCCACTTGGACATTCTGGGCAGCGCAAATTGCAACTAGTAGTAGGCTCAAAAGAAATAGATACAGGAAAA
>JAAFHG010000292.1 GCA_013297585.1 Chitinophagales bacterium | reverse complement strand
CATATGGCAGAAAACACGTACGACGCAATTGTAATCGGCAGCGGTATTAGCGGTGGCTGGGCAGCAAAAGAATTGACAGAAAAGGGCCTAAAAGTGCTTATGCTTGAGCGAGGCAGAAACATTGAGCACGTTAAAGATTATGTAAATGCTAATAAAGCACCATGGGAATTTCCACATAGAGGTGGCAAAACCCAAGAGATGATTGCAGATTATCCTGTATTAAGCAGAGAATATACATTAAACGAACAAAATTTAGACTATTGGGCTAGCGATAAAGACAGCCCTTATACTGAGAAAAAACGATTTGATTGGTTTAGAGGCTACCATGTTGGTGGTCGTTCATTAATGTGGGGTAGACAAAGCTATCGCTGGAGCGATTTTGATTTTGAAGCCAATGCCCAAGATGGCAATGGTGTCGATTGGCCTATTCGCTATAAAGATTTAGAAAAATGGTACGATTATGTAGAACGCTTTGCAGGTATTAGTGGGTCTAAAGAAGGATTGCCACAATTGCCAGATGGTCAGTTTTTACCACCAATGGAAATGACTTGTGTAGAAAAAGATGTTGCTGCAAGAATTAAATCGCATTATAAAGGTGCTCGTACCATGATTATTGGCCGTACGGCTAATCTTACTGAAGCACACGAAGGCAGAACGAGTTGCCAATACAGAAACAAATGCTGGCTTGGTTGCCCATTTGGTGCGTATTTCAGTACGCAATCTTCTACCCTACCTGCTGCTATGAAAACAGGTAACTTAACAGTACGTCCATTTAGTATTGTTACAAAAATTTTGTACGATAAGAATACCAAAAAAGCTACTGGCGTAGAGGTTTTGGATGCAGAAACAAACAAAACATACGAATTTAAATCGAAGATTGTATTTGTAAATGCCTCGGCGCTAAACTCAACTTGGGTATTAATGAATTCTGCAACAGATGTTTGGGAAGGAGGTTTAGGTAGTAGCAGCGACCAACTTGGTAGAAACGTAATGGATCATCACTTAGGTGTAGGTGCCAGTGGAACTGTTGATGGCTATGAGGATAAATACACTTATGGCAGAAGAGCCAACGGTATTTATATACCTCGTTACCGCAATTTATTTGGCGATAAAAGAGATTATGTAAGAGGTTTTGGTTATCAAGGTGGCGGTACGCGTCAAGGTTGGCATAGAGAACTTGCAGAAGCAGGCAGCTTAGGTGCTACTTTTAAAGATGCCTTAACAGAACCAGGTGGTTGGACGATGGGTATGATGGGCTTTGGTGAGGTATTGCCAAATGCTGATAATAAAGTAACCCTAGATAAAACTAAGAAAGACAAATGGGGCTTACCAGTACTGTCATTTGATTGCGAATTGAAAGATAATGAGCTAAAAATGCGTAAGGACATGATGAACGATGCAGCTGAAATGTTAGAAGCTGCAGGCGTTAAAAATGTAAAAACCTACGAAGGCAATGGTATATTGGGTAGAGGTATTCATGAAATGGGTACTGCACGTATGGGTAAAGACCCTAAAACATCGGTATTGAACGGCAATAACCAAGTTTGGGATGCTTTAAACGTATTTGTAACGGATGGTGCAGCTATGACATCGGCTGCTTGTGTAAACCCTTCATTAACTTATATGGCATTAACCGCAAGAGCGGTAGATTTTGCTGTAAGCGAATTAAAAAAAGGCAATTTATAATTATCTAATTTTAAAATATTAACAATGAATAGACGTGACGTAATTTCAAGATTAGGGCTACTTCTAGGCGGCACCATCATTGGCGCAGAAATGTTTGTCAATTCAGGATGCGGCTTAACGGATACACAAGTAAACAAACTGTTTAAACAAACTGATGTTGATTTATTTGATGAAATAGCAGAAACTATTTTACCCGCAACATCTACACCTGGTGCAAAAGCTGCCAAAGTAGGTGCTTTTATTGCGATGATGGTACAAGATTGCTACACCGTTGCAGATCAAAAAACATTTACAGACGGTATAAAATCGCTGCAAGAAGGTTTTAATAAGCAATATAGCACCAGTTTTATGAAGGGTACCGTAGAACAACGCACAGCCTTTTTAAATGCTTTGGACAAAGAACAAAAAGCGTATCAATCAAGTAAAAAGAAGGAAGATCCAAATCATTATTTTAGAATGTTAAAAGAAACAACGCTATTAGGGTTCTTTACGTCTGAAGTTGGGGCTACTAAAGTATTACGCTATATAGAAGTTCCAGGTAGATTTGAAGGTAGCGCACCATACAAAAAAGGTGATAAAGCTTGGGCAACATAGAGTGATTTGGGATTTATGATTTGAGAAGTACGAAAAGTTACTGCCTCATTTATGAGTTCAAATTATTCGTGTAATTAATTTAAAATTCGTTTAATAAAAACAATATTATGTCTGACAATAAAAGAAGAGAATTATTAAAACTTTCAGCATTAGCGGCTGCGGGCTTTTTATTACCATCAGCCTCTACAAAAGCTGCGTCATGGCTTAGCGAAGTAAGTGGTGGTGCAACAACACATAAGTTTGGTTTGCAATTATGGTCGCTACGTGACGATTTACCAAAAGACCCAAAAGGTGTTTTAAAGCAAGTAGCAGATTTTGGCTACAACCAAATAGAAAGCTTTGAAGGCGCTCAAGGGATATTTTGGGGCATGACAAATAAAGCGTTCAAAAGCTATATTGGTAATTTAGGTATGCAAATAGTATCAAGCCATTGCGACTTTAAAAAAGACTTTGAGCGGAAAGCCGCTGAAGCAGGTGAAATAGGCATGAAGTATTTGATTGCACCTTATCTGGGGCCTCAAAAAAGCATTGACGACTTTAAAAAAGCAGCCGATGAGTTTAATAAATGCGGTGAGATTTGTAAAAAGAACGGTTTAAAATTCGCTTACCACAACCATGATTATTCTTTTAAGAAAATTGATGGTGAAGTGCCTATTGATGTAATGCTTAAAAACACCAACCCTAGTACTGTATTTTTTGAACTAGATATTTATTGGGCCGTTACTGCTGGTGTAAATCCTGCTGATTATTTTACCAAACATAAAAGTCGTTTTACACTTTGCCATGTAAAAGATAGAATGAAAAATGCGGTAGCTACCGATCAAAATTCTTCTTGCGTTCTTGGTGAAGGTGTTATTAACTATGCACCAATTTTAAAAGTAGCAAAAGCTAATGGCATGCAATATTTTATAGTAGAACAAGAACGCTATGATACCGCTACACCACTTGAAAGCGCTAAAAAAGACGCTGCTTACATGAAAAAATTGAAATTTTAATAGTGATATTATTTATAAAAAGAGGTTGCCTTACTTAGAAGTAGCAACCTCTTTTTCAATATATATATATATCACAAATTTATAATACAATTAAATCATTTCTTCAGCCCATTTATCTCTTTCGTCTGGGCTAAATTTCCAAGGAGCGAAGTTGTTTTCTATGTTGCTGAAAGTGCCGTTCCATTCTTGTGGTGCATTACTTTCTTCCATAATTAAGCTGCGACGCAATTCTAAAATAATATCTAATGGTGAAATGCTTACAGGGCAAGCTTCTACACAAGCATTACAAGTAGTACAAGCACGTAATTCTTCTACTGAAATATAATCGTGTAACAAGGTTTTACCATCAGCTACAAAAGATTTATTGGCATTGATATTTTTGCCCACATCTTCTAGCCTATCTCTAGTTTTCATCATGATGGCACGAGGGCTTAGTAATTTACCAGTGATATTTGCAGGGCATTCAGTGCTGCAACGACCACATTCTGTGCAGCTATAAGCGTCCATCAAACTTTTCCAACTAAGTTCAAACACATCTTTAGCACCAAAATGCGCAGGCGGTTCTACACCTACTGGTGCGAGTTCTGGCTGCATAGCATACAATACTTCATTTTGTACACTTTGCATATTGTGCATTTGACCTTGCGGCAAAAGCTTGCCATAATAGGCGTTAGGAAAAGCCAAAACAATATGTAGATGTTTAGAATAAGGCAAATAGTTTAGGAAGGCAAATATGCCTGCAATATGCAACCACCAACACGTACGTTCTATACCAACTAAAGTAGCATCGCTAAAACTGCTGAAAATTGGCTGCAACAATGATGAGCAAAAAAATGGACCAGTAGCATGTTCAGCATAATGACCATAACCTCTTGCTTGTAAAAGACCATCACATGCGTTCATGGCAAGAAACAAGCTCATTAACACAATTTCAGTTACCAAAATATAATTAGCATCGCTACGTGGCCAGCCGTTTAAATCTTTACTTACAAAACGCTTTAGTTTAATGATATTTCTGCGGCATAAAAACACCACACAAACCAATGTAACACCCACAGCGAGCACCTCGAAAAAGTTGATTAAGAAACTATACAAACTGCCCAGCATAGGCGCAAATAGACGATGTGTACCAAATAAACCATCTAGCATTATTTCTAAAACCTCTGCATTAATAATAATAAACCCAGCATAAATAATGAGGTGCATAACTGCAACCAATGGGTTTTTAAACATCTTTTTTTGCCCCAAAGCCAATAGAACGACATTTTTCCAACGCAAGTTTTTATTGTCGTTCAAGTTTTCATCTTTACCTAACAATATATTTCTACGCAGTTCGCCAGCCTTTTTAGAAAAGAAATAAACTGAAACACAGGCAAGTACAATGAAAGCAAGTTGTTGAATGATTTGCATAGCAAAAAGTTGTGCGGCTAAGTTAGTTGTTTGCAGAATAAGTTGAATTATCTAGTAAGCTTAAGCCAAATTTTATGTGCAAATACTAAAACAAAAAAGCCCCGCAAAACAATGTTTGCAGGGCTTTTAATGTATTTAACCAATTGTATTATTCAACATTTGTAATCTTAATCATGTTGGTTGGTAAATGTAAATGCACCGGTGTGCTACCAGTATTTACAACAATATCACCTGCTGCGATGTAGCCTTTTTCTTTCAAAATAGCTATTTGATCGTTAATGATATCATCAACACTGCGCTCTTGATCGTAATAAAAAGCCTGAACACCCCAGCTTAAACTTAACTGGTTTACCAAACTTTTCTCTTTTGTAAAAATAAACAAAGGCGCTGCCGGACGGTAACTACTTAAAAAGAATGCTGTGTAACCACTTTGCGTCATACCAATTAATGCCTTTGCATTTACATCTGCCGCAAGCTTACAAGCATTGTAGCAAATAGCATCGCTATGGAAAGAAGGTGAATGTGGTTGTGGTTTTAAATCATCTTCACGGTTGTAGCGATATTCTTTATTTTCAACTTCTGCAATAATTTTACGCATGGTTTGTACTACCAAAGCAGGGTGCTAACCAGCAGC
>JAAFHG010000633.1 GCA_013297585.1 Chitinophagales bacterium | reverse complement strand
CTTATATTTTTAGGATGAACACACACGAAGAAGTTTTACAAGACGTTGTAATAAAATTTGCAGGCGATAGTGGTGATGGTATGCAGCTTACAGGTCAGCAATTTACCAACAATACTGCTTTATTAGGTATTGATTTGGCCACTTTTCCTGACTTTCCTGCCGAAATACGTGCCCCAATAGGTACTGTACCTGGTGTTAGTGGCTTTCAGGTGCATTTTTCTAGCAATCAAGTATTTACACCTGGCGACATTTGCGATGTATTGGTAATAATGAATGCTGCTGCATTAAAAGTAAACCTAAAAAGTATTAAGCCGGGCGGTAAAATTATTGCTAATATTGAGGGTTTTGATAATAGGAATTTACGTTTAGCAAACTATCCTGATGGCGTTAATCCACTTGAAGATGGTAGCTTAGATAGTTATGAATTAATAAAAATAGATGTAACCAAATTAACTCGTGAAGCACTAAAAGAGTTTACCGATTTGGGTACAAAAGAACGTGACCGTGCTAAAAACATGTTTGTTCTTGGTTTTATTTACTGGATGTATAACAGAAAATTAGATAATACCATCGATTTTCTTGAAGAGAAGTTTGGCAAAAAAGAAACCATTTTACAAAGTAATATTAAGGTATTGCATGCTGGCTACAACTATGGCGATACTACAGAAGCGTTTACTACAAGATATACTGTAGAAAAAGCTAAAATGAAGCCTGGCTTATACCGCAGTATTATGGGTAATCAGGCTTTGTCTTATGGCTTAATAGCTGCTACTGAAAAAAGTGGCTTACCAATGTTCTTAGGTACTTACCCAATTACACCTGCATCTGACATTTTACATGAATTAAGTAAGTATAAAAGTTTTGGTATTCGCACATTTCAGGCAGAAGATGAAATTGCAGGTATTACCGCAGCTATTGGCGCAAGTTATGGTGGCAGCATTGGTGTAACCACTACAAGTGGCCCAGGCATGGCGTTAAAAACCGAGGCAATGGGTCTTGCAGTAATGCTTGAAATTCCTTTACTAATCATAAATATTCAACGTGGTGGCCCTTCTACAGGCTTGCCTACCAAAACCGAGCAAAGCGATTTGATGCAAGCTTACTATGGTAGAAACGGTGAATGTCCTATGCCAATTATTGCATCGGCTACACCAAGCGATTGCTTTGATGTAGCGTTTGAAGCGGTGCGCATTGCATTGCAACACATGACGCCAGTAATTTTACTAAGTGATGGTTACATAGCTAATGGTGCAGAGCCTTGGCGTTTTCCTCAATCGGCAGATTTGCCAAATATTGCTGTAAGTTTTAAAACCGAATTAAGCGATGGTGAGGATAAATTTTTACCATACAAAAGAGATGAAAAATTTGTGCGCCCTTGGGCGGTACCTGGTACGGCTGGTTTTGAGCATCGCATTGGTGGTTTAGAAAAGCAAGACGTTACTGGTAATATTAGCTACGATGCAGATAACCACCAACACATGGTGAAGATTCGTCAGGCTAAAGTAGATGCAATAGCCAATTATATACCTGAACAAAAAATTGAGGTTGGGGCTGAAAAAGGTAAAGTATTGATTTTAGGTTGGGGCAGCACATTTGGCGCTATCAAAAGTGCTGTGCTAGATTTAAATGCGATGGGTCATGCAGTAAGCCATGCACACATACGCTACATGCGCCCATTTCCCAAAAACTTAGGTGATATTATTAAAAACTTCGACCATGTGTTAATACCAGAAATTAATAATGGTCAGCTGGTAAAAATAATACGTGACCAATATATGGTAGATGCAAAAGCCTACAATAAAATAATGGGCATACCAATTACCAAAGGCGAATTAATAGAAGAAGTATTAAAAATGATATAGTTAATTGCTATTATGAAAAAGACAGTGCTCATCATCATCATTTCAGTACTAGTAATTTTTACACTTTTACTTCTAATAGGTGCAGTATTGTATTATTTTATTTAAATATTGAATTGTAACTTTTTAGTAAAAAGGCATTACCGTTTTGGTAATGCCTTTTTTATTGCAAAGAAAACATTTGCAACAACGCTGCATTTTAAAACAAAATAGTACATTTGCAACACTATTGCAATTATTTGAAACAACTGCGACGATATAAAAAAATTCTGACTGCTGTTTTGTTGGCGTTATATGTATTTATAGCCACACCAGTGTCTTTATGGCATCACCATAAAGTAGATAGTTCTGCTTTACCATGCCAAGAAAAAGCAATAAAGGCAACAACTAAAAATGTTATAGAGG
>JAAFHG010000078.1 GCA_013297585.1 Chitinophagales bacterium | reverse complement strand
GCTTTCTTTGTTCCTCTGTTAATTGTAAGTGTTGTGCAAAGCGCTCTTTACCCTGCTGAAATTTACCTTTATAGCCTGCAAATTTTTCTGGTCCGCCACCACGTTTAAAATCTTTGCCATCCTTACCGTCTCTACCTTTTATGCCCATTGGTTGTCTGTGCTGCATGTGGTGTTTGGTACTGTCTTGTTGTGCGTTGGCAGTGCTTGTCATTACTAATGCTATTACTGCTGCTGAAATAATTGTTTTCATTTCTTTTTGTTTTAAATGTTTTTTAAAAGCTTGTTTGCAAATAAGAGACGTAGGTATAAACGTATCGTTTAAAGGCAATTTCACGTAATCGGTAAAGACTATTTTTTTTCGGTTGTTCACTTTTTTACAATTCCTTATCTTACAATTCTAAATGCTTCATATGAGATATGTATTAGTTACCTTAATGCTTGCCTTTTCTTTTATATCATCTGCACAAAAAACATACATCTATTGTGGTCAATTGATAGAAACTAAAACCACTACCATGTTGAAAGAAATGACCATTATTGTAGAAAAAAACAAAATTACTGATGTACAAAAAGGCTATGTTACAGCTACTGCAACCGATAAAATAATTGACTTGAAAGCATATACAGTAATGCCGGGTTTAATTGACTGTCATGTACATCTTGAAGATGAAACAAGCCCAACCAAATATGCAGATGGTTTTACACAAAACCCCGCTGATATTGCTTACAAAAGCACTGTTTTTGCTGAAAAAACATTGATGACTGGCTTTACTACTGTAAGAGATTTAGGTGGTAGTGGTGTAAATATTTCGCTGCGCAATGCCATTAATAAAGGTTTGGTAAAAGGCCCTCGTGTATATACGGCTGGTAAAAGCATTGCTACCACAGGTGGTCATGCCGACCCAACCAATGGCTACCGCAAAGATTTAATGGGCGATCCTGGCCCTAAAGAAGGTGTGGTAAATGGTGCCGATGACTGTATGAAAGCGGTAAGACAGCGCTACAAAGAAGGTAGCGATTTAATAAAAATTACTGCAAGTGGTGGTGTATTAAGCGTAGCTAAAAGTGGCGAAAATCCACAGTTTACCGAGGCTGAAATTACCGCTATCATTAGTACTGCAAAAGATTATGGTTTTAAAGTAGCAGCGCATTGCCATGGTGCAGAAGCTATGAAACGTGCGGTGTTGGCTGGCGTAAGTTCTATAGAACATGGTACTTACATGACACCAGAAATTATGCAACTAATGAAACAGAAAGGAACTTATTTCGTGCCTACTATTACTGCTGGTAAGTCTGTTGCCGATAGCGCCAAAAAGCCTGGTTATTATCCTGATTTAGTTACACCTAAGGCTTTAGCCATTGGGCCTAAAATTCAGAACACATTTGCCAATGCTTACAAAGCTGGTGTACCTATTGCGTTTGGCACCGATGCAGGTGTGTATGCACACGGCAAAAACTGGATGGAATTTTTCTACATGAACGAGGCTGGTATGCCTGCTTTAGAAACCATACAAACTGCCACTGTAAAAGCTGCCGATTTAATCGGTATCAGCGACCTTGTTGGCACCATTGAGGCCAATAAACTAGCAGATATTGTAGCCATTGATGGCGACCCAACCAAAGACATTAAAGCGATGGCTAAGATGGTGTTTGTAATGAAAGATGGTGTGGTTTATAAATCAGTAAAATAGTTTTTTGTAACTAGCAGTAGTATTACTATTTAACATCGTTGCGTCGCACACTTGTACGGCTAGATACTTTATTTAATAAGTTTGGCAATCGCCATCTATCGCTTTCTATTTGCTGCTAAGCTAAAAACTATGCTGTACTCACTGGCTTAGGTTTGTAGAGAAGCAAAATAGCATGCTGACCTGTGCTAGCTCGTTACTTGTTTTTCAAAGAATTGTTTTTAAAATTAAGTTACGTCAATATTACAAGTAAGGAGACTTTGCGCTAGTTTTAAAATTTATTTATCATACTTGTCTTTCGCCACTAATCTTTACCTTAACTTAAAAAAATGACACACTATACTGACATTATAACCATTGATTCCCGAGTAAGATTTGGGCAACCAACTATAAGGGGTATGCGCATTACTGTCGCCGATATTCTAAAATGGTTGGCTTCTGGCATGTCTGAGATAGATATACTAACTGATTATCCTGATTTAACAAAAGCAGATATACAAGCATCATTAGCTTATGCGGCTGATAGAGAACACAAAATTCGTATTGCTTCGTGAAACTACTTTTCGACCAAAATATATCGCACAGAGTTGTAGCCAAACTACTCAATGATTTTCCAGATGCGAAGCATGTTCGTAATTTTAATATGCAGTATGCAACTGATATAGAAATATGGCATTTTGCAAATGCAACATGAATTTACTTTGATAACATTTGACGCAGATTTTAACAACTTTACAGAACTTAAAGGACACCCACCAAACGTAATTTGTTAAGATTCGGCAATACAATTACACAAAACCTAGTAGAAAAAATCAGGGCTTTTGAATCTATTATCACATTGTTCGTTACCGATAAGGCTTACATGGAAATAGGTTGTTATGAAATTGATGATTAGAAATATATTATTATTTTTAATAATATTAACTTGTATCAAAAACTATGCTGCACAATAGCAAAGTATAAAGGCATACCTACAGTAATATTAAAAGGAAAAGTCAACCCTAAAGCCATAGGTATGTACAAGCCAGGGTCAGCTTTTGGTGCAGCCAAGCGCATAGCTGCTGGTACGGCAATGTAAGAAGCACTTGCAGCTAGTATGGCAAAAATGAAACGGTTGCCTACATCGTGTGTAATAAAGCCGCTTAAAAATGCCACTGCACTACCATTAATAGCAGGAATAACCACTGCAAATACTGTTAAAAACCAACCATATTGTTTAAAGGCCTTAAATCTTTTGGCAGTAACCATGCCCATTTCTAGTAAAAAAATAGCTAGAAAACCCTTGAAAATATCGGTTGTAAAAGGTTTAATGCCTTCAGCTTGTTTGGTATCTGCAATAAGCCCAATTACTAAACTGCCTAAAATCAATAATACGCTACCATTGGTAAATGAATGTTGAATCGCACTTTTAACGTTGCCTTTATTGGTGCGGTCTTTATCGTATTGGCGCATTAAAATTACCCCAACAATAATAGCTGGCGATTCCATAAATGCCATTACTGCTACCATGTGACCACTAAAATTTAGTTGTTCGGCTTCTAAAAAAGATACCGCCGAAACAAACGTAACAGCACTTACAGAGCCATAAGTAGCAGCTACTGCACCTGCATCGCTAATGCTCATTTTACGTTTTAAAATAAAGAAAGTGTATAAAGGAATAGCAGATGCAATGAATAAGCCAAACAAAATCGAGTAAACAATTTCAGCATTAAAATGACTATGTGATAGTTCTTGCCCACCCTTAAAACCAATGGCAAACAATAAATACAACGAAATAAACTTACTTGAGGCTTGCGGTATTTCTAAATCGCTTTTTACAACAGTGGCTATAATACCAAGAATAAAAAACAGTAATGTAGGGTTAGTAAGGTTGACAATTAATACGTCAAAATCCATGATGAAAGTTGCTTTAGTTGGTTGCTAGATATTATATCTGGCCGCTAAAGTAGTTTGCTTTGTATCATTGTTTTTATTGCAATATCTTATGCAGAACCTCAGTTTTTTTTATGCTCTATTGTTTGTAGCATAGATTAAAAGTTGTAGAAGTTGTAATTAAAATTCTTTTTCGCCAATTTCACTATTAGGTAGCTTGGTTTTGCTTGCTATTTTACTAAAATTAAAACTAAAGTTAAGTAGCAACACATCCGTCTCGTAAATGTAATTGGTTGTTGTATAAAAATCTCTGCCAAAGGTGGTAATGCGTTGTTGGTTAGCATTTAAAAAGCCCATATTCATATTTTGCCATTGCAGCCCAATTGAATATTTACCATTGGCAAATGTCTTCTTAATACTGCTATTTGGTACTAAAAACCTTGAATCTTCACCTTGTGCTGTAGGCTTGCTTGAGGTATAATTTACATTGGCTTGTAGCAACCATTTTTTACCTAAATTAAAGCTGGCATTTGTATTTACAGAATATACCCAACTGCTATTGCTTACGGTTGATAAAGTACCTAAAATATTTAATCCGCCATCAATGGTGTAATTGTAAATATTAGCACCAAAATATAGGGTAACCCATTTGGCTGGTTTTATATTTGTACCCATTTCTAAGCCAAATAATCTAGCTCTTTCGGCATTGGTAAATAGCCTGTTTAAAATAGTATCTGCATATACACTATTTACCCTTTGAATAGGATTTTTAATGTTTTGAAAATACAGGGTTGTAAAGAAATTACCTTGCTTGAAGTTATGGTTAATACCAAACTCTGCAAGGTCTACAAATTGTGGTAATAAGTTAGGATCGCCTTGTTCTAATGTTTCAGAATGCTCACGTTCTGGTATTGGGTTTAACTCAAAATTATTGTTACGCTGTACCCGTTTGCTATAGCCAGCTTTCATATTCCAAAAATTATTGAACGTGTATAATATATTGGCAGAAGGAAACAGGTTAGATAAATCTAAATTATGTGGTTTTGTTTCGTAAGACAGGTTAACTTCTCTTGCCGCATATTCGTACCTTAACCCAGCTACATACTGTAATTTATTGGCCTTGCCAGTATATTGCGAATACACAGAATTGATGGTGTTTTTGGCTTTGGCAGTGCCTCTAAATCTGGCTGCATCCGGCTGAGAGGAGGCTGGTGTTACGGTATAATCAAACTGGCCATCTTGTGTATCGTATCTAAATTGATAGCCACTTTCTAATTTGCCAGAACCTATATTGGTGGCATAATCTAGCTTAAAGCGATAGCCATCAATTGGGTTTACATAAGGGTTATAAACCTCTTGATAAATTTGGTCTTTTGCGGGATAATTAAAATTTTTGTTACTGGTATTGCCGTAAAGTTTTGCATGTTCGTACAATACAGATGTTGTAAGCGTTGATTTGTTTTTGAAAGTGTGGTTATAATCAAAGTTAGCAAGTGTAAAATTGCCTTCTTTGGTTTGTAGGTTCGAGTTAAAATATACGAATTGTCTAAGTGTTGTATTGGTAGTTAAATCTGCCGTAGAGTTGTTGTACAAAATATCGGCACGCCTTGCTTGAAATTTTTTACCAGCAAAAAAGCCAACACTAAAAATATCGTTTTTACTAGGTGTGTAAATGATAGATGTTCTACCTGCATAATTGTATTTATCAAAACTTCTCTCGCCACTTGAAGGAAAACGTGTGATGGTATTATTGGTAAAGTTTTTTGTGTACACATCACCATCTCTACGGCCATTTACATCGTTACGTACATAATTGCCACCAAGGGAAATATCCCAATTTTTTTGTTTAATGTTCAGTGTTACATCACCACCAAAACGCACTGGTTTTTCTAAATTATTATAAGCCGTGGTACTTGGTAAGCCTCCTTGTACATTGGCTACAAAGCCAATACCATCGGTAGTGCCTTTTTTAGTAATAATGTTTATAATACCACTTTTACCATCGGGGTCATATTTTGCCGATGGTGCAGTAATTAGCTCAATATTTTCAATACTATTTGCTGGTAATTGGCTTAGTACCGTTTGTGCATCGGTAAGCACTGGCTTACCATTTACCAATACTAAAAAACCGGTTGAACCACGTACACTAATATCGCCTTGCCCATTAACTGTAACTGATGGCAAATTTTTTAATACATCAACAGCAGAACCGCCTTTAGCAGTTTCAAATTGATCGGATTTATAGGTTTGTTTATCTATTTTATTGGCATTAATAGGCTTTTTACCTGTTACCGTTACTTCACCTAAAAATTTGCCACTTGGTTTTAGCATAATGGTGTTTAAGTTTAATTCCTGCCTATTTTCTAAAATAACATTATCAATATATTTTGTTTCATAACCAACAAAAAAAACTTTTACAATGTAGTTGCCTGCATTAATTTTTGTTAAGCTAAACAAGCCGTTTTGCTGCGAAACAACGCCTGATACAACGGTTGAATCTTTTGCATTAAGCAGTGCAATACTTGCATATTCTATTGGTTGCTTGTTTTGGTAGTTAAATATTAGTCCTTTTATACTAGCAGATTGTGCAAATATGGATTGAGATAGAATTAAGATTGCAAATAGTGTGAAGTAGACTTTTTTCATCTTCAAATTGATTGAATAAGTTTTGTATGCTAAGTGTAAAAATCAAAGACGCCTGTTACCTTGTTTAGTTTATAACTGGCAATAAATACTTGATTGCAATGTTATTTTACTTGTGCTAATAACTCTCACCATCATTAGGAAAATCTTGGCTTTTTACATCGCTGATATAACCTGTGACTGCATTGGTAATCTGTTCGTGTAGGTTGGCATATTGGCGCAAAAAACGTGGTTTAAATTCGGTGTTAATGCCTAGCATATCGTGCATTACCAAAACTTGACCGTCACAGTATTTACCTGCACCAATACCTATAGTTGGTATGGTTAACGCTTCTGAAACTTCTTTAGCTAAAAGGGCAGGAATTTTTTCTAATACAATGGCAAAGCAACCTGCTTCTTGTAGTAACTGACAATCTTTTTTAAGTTTCTCAGCCTCTGCATCTTCTTTGGCACGTACCGCATACGTACCAAATTTATAAATGCTTTGAGGTGTTAACCCTAGGTGCCCCATTACTGGTATGCCAGCACTTACAATGCGTTTAATGCTTTCTACAACTTCTTCACCACCTTCTAATTTTATGGCGTGACCACCAGTTTCTTTCATAATTTTTATGGCAGAAGCTAAAGCCACTTTTGAGTCTGACTGGTACGTACCAAAAGGCATATCTACCACTACAAAACTTCTATTTACACCACGAGTTACGCATTGTGCATGGTAAATCATTTGCTCAAGCGTAATAGGCAAAGTAGTTTCGTGACCAGCCATTACATTGCTAGCACTATCGCCTACCAACATTACATCTACACCTGCTGCATCAAATATTCTAGCAAAAGAAAAATCATAAGCCGTAAGCATAGAAATTTTCTCGCCATTGGCTTTCATTTTTTGTAAAGTATGGGTAGTAATTTTTTTAACTTCTTTGTGGATAGACATGAACAAGTGTTATTTCACGCAAAGAAACAAAGAAGGCAACGAAACAAAGGCTAGAATTTCAATTTCTCACAAAGCACACAAAGAAGGCAACGAAACAAAGGCTAGAATTTTTATAGTTAAACACAAAACGTAAGTAAAAGTATGTTTATAAACCATTCATTTAAAATTGTGTGCTTGGTATTCTTTGTTCACTTTGTGTGAAATCTTCTTTGCATGAAACCTTGTTTTGTTACTTCAATTCTTCATATAAACTTTGCACCAATCCATCTGCTAAACCAATTTTTGGTACATAAATCTCTTCTATATCTGCCCATTTCATTACGTTAATGTATATGAGCAAAGCAGGTACAATTACGTCTGCACGGTCTTCTCGTAGCTTGTAAATGCGTATTAATTCTTCAACACTGTAGTTACTAAATTCTTTGTGGTAATCTTTTAATAGTTGAAGCGTTAGTGGCTTCCCCTCTTTCTTTTTACTAAGCGAAAAAACTTTGTTGATATTACCACCACTACCAATAGCGCAAATGGGTAAGTTAGATTTGGTGTTTAGCTTCAGGTGGTCACGCATCTCATCCCAAACGGTATCGTGTATTTGTTGTTTTAATAAGCGAATAGTACCTATGTTAAAGCTTTCACGGTACTTCATTTTGCCATCGCTAAAAAATGTTAACTCTGTACTACCACCACCAACATCTATATACAAGTAATTATGATTCTTATCTAGCCCTTCTGCAATGTGGCTTTGATTAATCATTGTGGCTTCTTTATCGCCACTGATAATTTCTATTTCTATACCAGTTTCTAGCTTTACTTTTCTAATAATATCTGCGCTGTTTTTTGCATCACGCATAGCACTCGTAGCGCAAGCTCTAAAATGTTCTACCTCATAGGCTTTCATTAGGTGTGCATAGGCTTTCATTGTTTCCATAATCATTTGCCTACGACCTTTGCTTATTTCGCCCAATTCAAAAACATCAAAGCCCAAACGCAGAGGTACACGCACTAAATTAATTTTATTAAACTGTGGCTTACCTGTACTCGTTACAACTACTTCTGTAATTAATAATCTTGCTGCGTTGCTACCAATATCAATTGCTGCTAACCTCAATTTTTTTCTGTGTTTTTTGGTATAGATAATGGTAGGTTTCTATTTGAGACCTTACCTTTTTACCGGCGTAAGATACATAGTTATTACTCAGTTCATTATTTAGGGTTCTAGCCTTTACGTTATCCTTCAGTTGTATGTTGATAATATCTTTAATTTCTTGCTTAATGGCTGTATCTAAAATTGGTAAAGCCGCTTCCACACGATGGTCTAAATTTCTTACCATCCAATCTGCAGAAGAAATAAATACCTTTTCATTGCCATTATTATGGAAAATTAATACCCTTGCATGTTCTAAATATTCGTCTACAATACTGATGGCTTTTACAGGATGTTTAAACTTTTTATTTTCCATTACGGCACAAAAAATACTGCGTACTACAAGATTAATTTTTACACCTGCCGCAGCCGCTTCATACAATTTATTAATGAGTGTACTATCACTTAGCGAGTTTACTTTTATGGTAATTGATGCCTCTTTTTTGGCTTTGGCATGTTTAATTTCTACATTTATTAGGGCTTCTATTTGCTTGCGCATATTGGTAGGGCATACCAATAATGTTTTGCAAAGTTTTAAATGTTGAATGCCTGTTTGCCAGTTTTCTAAGTAATTAAAAATTCGGTTAATATCAGCCATTACATTTCTGTTGGCTGTAAGTAGACAATGGTCACCATAAACTCTTGCAGTTTTTTCGTTTAAGTTACCTGTACTTACAAAACCATACTGTATCGTTCTTGTGCCAACTCTTTTCTTGATGATACAAAGTTTCGCATGAATTTTTTGTTTGGGCACACCAAGCAACACTTTTACGCCTTCGTCTTCTAATACATTTTTCCATTCAAGGTTGGCCTCTTCATCAAACCTAGCTTTAAGCTCAAGCATTACTACTACTTGCTTCCCATTGCGTGCTGCATTTACTAATGCATTAATAACCTTAGAATTGGATGCTAAACGATAAGCCGTAATTTTTATGCTAGTTACATGCGGATCCATAGCTGCTTCTCGTAATAAATCAATTACACTGTTGTACGACTGATACGGAAAATGTAGCATCACATCTTTCTTTAAAATTACATCTGTTACACGCATAGTTTTTTGTAAATCAGGATGTGTAAATGGTGTTCTACGTGTATTGTTTGTGATAAAAACGTCTGGGAAATCCATAAAATGCCTGTAGTTATGAATACGCCCACCAGGAATAATATTGCTTTTACGAGATAAGTTTAAACGGCGAATTAAATACTCTAATAAGCCCGCATTCATCTCTTTATCGTACACAAAACGCACAGGCTTACCCTTACGACGGTTTTTTAAACCCTTTTCAATTTTTTCTACAAACGTGGTGCTTAAATCTTGGTCAAGATCTATTTCTGCATCTTTAGTAATCTTAAAAACATGCGCTTCAAAGTGGTCGTATTCAAAGTATGAGAAAATGTTTGGCAGGTTAAAACGAATCACATCTTCTAGTAAAATGATGTGTTTTTCATCAGCTTTTGATGGTAAAATTACAAAGCGACCCACCGCTTTTGCAGGCACTTCTATCAGCGAATATTTTTGTTGATAAGCATCATCTTTTTTGCGCATTACTACACCTAAATAAATACTTTTATCTCTAATGTAAGGCATTTGTGCTAAGCCTTCAATCATTAACGGTATTACATTACTACGTACTTGTTCGTCAAAATATTTTTTCACAAATACTTGTTGTGGTTTGGTTAAATGGGTTTCATCTACCAAAAATATTTTTTCTTTTTTTAATTCTTTTGTAATGCCATCCCAAATGCGGTTAAATTCATTTTGCTGGCTTAATACCGTGGTTTGAATTTGATCTAAAATAGCTTGTGGATCATTTTCCATGTGCATATTTAGCTTGCGTCTTTTCTCCGCAAACTCAACCATGCGTTTTAAAGCAGCCACACGTACACGAAAAAACTCATCACTATTATTTGAAAAAATGCCTAAAAATCTAATGCGTTCTTTTAATGGTACAGTAGGGTCATTGGCTTCTTGCAATACCCTTGCGTTAAAACTTAACCAACTAATATCTCTTTGTATAAATAACTGTTTACTCATAAATCTATACCTTATTGCCTCAAATATAACAAGTGGCTTATTTACAAAATGTTATCTTTTTTATCGCAGATTTAATGATGCAAATGATTGAATCAATCTTAGTAAAATATTTATATGTTTGAATCTAACTAATCGGTGTTGTTGGTGTTCTTATTAGTTTTTGGTTTCCACTTTTCCAATAGTTGATGTGCATCAGGCGTGAGTTTAAATGCAAATACACCACCAATCATTAACCCAGAAAAAATAATACCTCTTGCAAAAATACCTAGTAAACCTTGTATATATGTGCCAATGACATAAGCAAGGGCAAATGCCAACGCAGAGAGTAAAATACTATAGAAGGTTTTACTATTAAAAGGCTGCATTTTAAATTCTCTACGAATAAACTCGAACCGAATGGCATTGTAAATAACAAATGAAATTAATTGTGCATAAGCAGAGCCAATAATGCCATAACGCTTTATTAAAAAATAGTTTAAAGGCATAATTAGTGCTAGTAAAACAAGGCCACTATAAAAATCGAACCGCCAGCGATTGGATGTTTGGATAACGATATTGTTGACACCTGTACCAGCATCTATCACACGCATTAATCCCAAAACTATCATGGCTTGAATACCTTGTAAATAAAGCGGGTCTAACTTGAAAACATGAATCGCTTGTTCTGTATTTAAAACAACATTGCCATACATAAAAGCACTCATAATAAACATGTTAATACAACTTCTTGAATAAACACGACTAATTTCTGCTAAATCTTTGTCTTTCCAGGCTTGAGCTATAATACCTACACTTACGTTAAGCATACTGCGTTGCGGTGCTTGAATTAAACTGGCTGCATATTGTGCAAGTGCAAATACACCCAACGCATCTAAACCTATAAGACCGCCTATTAAAATACCATCTATCGTATCTTTTAATACAATAATAATTGTACCTCCATAAAAATAGCCTTGCATCGCTAACATTTTTTTCCAAAGGCGTCGGCTAACCTTGCTTACAGCAAAATGAAGATGAATATCATTTTGCTTAATAAGTATTAGCAGCAACAAAATGGCAATACTTAAATAGGTGAATGAAAAAGTATATATAAATGTTTGAAAATTAATTAGTTTAAACAAGTATAAGCCTAT
>JAAFHG010000398.1 GCA_013297585.1 Chitinophagales bacterium | reverse complement strand
CAAGTACCTGGCCACCAAAGTTTGCTGCCATTGCTGTACTCATACGCTGGCTTCCATGGCGAGCAACGGCATGTGCAATTTCGTGCCCCATAACAATCGCTAAACCTTCTTCATCTTGTGTAAGGGGCAATATACCTGTATAAACTACAACTTTGCCGCCAGGCATACACCAAGCATTTACTGTGTTGTCATCAACCACATTAAAACTCCAGGCAAAGCCATCTAAATCCTTTGTTGCTTTCTTATTTGCATAAAATTGCTCGACCGCTTTTTGTATTTTTTCACCACAACGCCTCACCATTTGTACACGCTCATCAGAGTCTGGTAATGGAGGATTTTTAGATAAAAAATCATCGTATTGAGCATAGCTCATTGTCATCATTTGACTTTCTGGTATTAATGCCAACGAACGTTTACCAGTTACTTGATTGCGATGACAAGCAAATAAAACGGATGCAATAACTACTGTGAATAAAATTAGTTTTTTCATTTTTAATAAGGTTATTATTGTTATTTAATTTAAAATTTTAGCTGTTAAACCTCTCTCTAATAGTGCTTCACATAGCGGTTTTAACTTTTTAAAAGTTCCATTTTTAACTACGCATTTTCCTGTATAGTGTATTAAATATGTGCATTGTTCTGCTTGTATAGCATCATGTTCGCACACACTCATTAATGATTCAGTAACAAACGCAAAGGTATTCACATCGTCGTTATAAAGCATTAATGCTTTTACTGCCTCTTCTTTTAAAACGGTTTCAATAACCTCTTTTTCCAAAACGTCAATTTCGGTAAACGAACTCATGTTAAATTAAATTTTTCTCAAAAATATAAAAAAACTATGTAAAATGTATTAGATGATTGGCTGCCAAAGTGTTTTATTTTAACAGATAAAAGAAACTTAACACAAATCACTATACTTAACTTTGGACTAGATTATTTTAAATATATACATAAACCTTAGCTTGTAAGGTTACGAATTCCATTAATTATTTATGAATAAAATATTAACAAATTGTTTGAATTATATAAATAAATTGTTATATTTGATAAACTAAAAACACAAAAAATGAAAAAAATTTACAAACAAGTTAGATTATTTGCGGTTTTAACGCTGTTGTCGGTCGCTAAATTAAGTGCTCAAAGTTATTGTTCTTCTCAACCGTTTTCTACAGGAGATGAAGAAATTTACAACTTTATGTTAAATGGCTCGGTTACCAATCCCTTGTATTCATTTGCAAATGGATGTATTACCCCTGCGCCAGGCCCCGGTTCTCTTTTATCGCGCTATTCAAATTTTAAAACGTTAGGCACATTTGCTAATCTTACTCAAGGTATAGTTGCTACGTTTTCGGTTGTACAAGATGAGTGCGATGGGCCAACTTATTATGCTGCTGGTATTGCTATTTGGATAGATTACAACCAAAATGGGTCGTTTTCAGATCCTGGGGAGCAGGTCTATGTTGAATCTGTTACAACACTTAGCCCAAGAACGGCAAATGGGACATTTGTAGTGCCTATATCTGCTCTAACAGGTACTACAACAATGCGAATTATTTGTGCTGAAAGTAATTCTGGCCCAAGCTTAACACCTTGTTTGTCTTATGGCTATGGAGAAACGGAAGATTATGTAGTAAATATTAATTTAGCAACACCTTGCTCTGCCTCACCAATTGCAAATACTGTTATTGCTAATACTCCAACAGTTTGTCCTAGTACTGGCGCCAGCCTTGCTTTTGCCAATAGCTATACTAATTCTGGAATTACTTATGCTTGGTTCACATCAACTGTTTCAAATGTAGGACCTTGGACTGCTATACCAAGTGCCACATTTATAACCTATAATACCCCAAATTTATCTACTACCACTTTTTATCAAGCGGTAGTTACGTGTTCTAACGCTCCCGTTTCAACTACTGCAGCGGCTGTTCAAGTGTCTGTAGTACCAACCACTACCAGTTCAGTACCATATTTTGAAGGATTTAATGGAAGTAGTTCTGCAACAAATGTATTACCAAACTGCTCATGGTCGAGAAATAGTACTGTATTTTGTAAGACAAGTACCATTACAGCTTTCAACAGGTCTGCTCGAACGGGCAGTGGTTTTGCTTTTTTTGATTATGGTAACGGTTGTAATTTTGGTACTAATTATTTCTACTCTAATGGTGTTCAATTATTTCCAGGTATTACTTATTCAGCTGCTGTATGGTATATGGGTGGTGGACATCAAAATTTGGGTATCATGTATGGTACAGGTCAGAGTCCCGCTTCTCAAACACTTATTACAAGCATATCAGCTCCAAATACTCTCAACGGTACCTATGCGTTGCTATCAAACACATTTCAGGTATCAAGTGCTGGAATTTATTTTATAGCAGTTAGAGCCTCTGATAATTGTAGTTATAATTATTTATCTATAGATGATTTATCAATCACCATTCCATGTTTTCTGGCCTCCAACGCCCCAAATGTTTCAATAAATGGTCCCTCAACTATTTGCGATGGTCAAGCCGCCAATCTAATTGCCTCGGGTGCCAGTTCATACACTTGGAATACAGGTGTTAGCTCCTCAAGCATTTCTCCAACACCTAACTTCCAAGCAGTATACTCTGTTACAGGTATGAATGCTATTACTGGATGTACTGCAACTGTAGCAAAGCAAGTAGATGTAAACCCTTCTCCTGCAATTGCTCTTAATGTAAATGCCAATTCGGTTTGTCTGGGTTCTTCTATAAATATAGGAGCTACTGGTGCTTATTCTTATACATGGAGTACTGGTGCTAATCAGGCATTTGTTACCCTAACTCCTACAACCACTACCACATATACTGTGTTGGGTAAAGGGCCTTTTGGTTGTATTGGTTCAGCATCACATTTGGTAACAGTTAATCCATTACCTAGTGTTTCCGTTAGTGGTAATAGAACCATTTGTTTTGGTACTTCGGGCAACTTAACCGCAAATGGAGCAAACAGCTACGAGTGGACTTCAAACACGTTTTATCTTCAAGGTACAACCATTAACCCATCTCCATTACAAACAAATGTGTGTACGGTTATGGGAACAGATGTAAATGGATGTGTTGGAACATTCTCTTTCTCATTAATTGTAGATGTTTGCGCAGGAATATCTGGTATTAATGGCACAGAATTAGAAGGAGTGCACATTTACCCTAACCCAGCCAATGATGAGATTACAATTGAATTAAACAATGGTATCACTAAATATGTGGAACTGATTGATGTGACTGGCAGGACTATTTTAACAAATACTTCGGATTTAGATGTTGTAAATTTAAATATTCACGATTTATCGAATGGTATTTATTATGCAAAAATTAAATCGAATAACACTATTGCTGTAGTGAAAGTGGTAAAACAATAATTATTTTACAGAAACAAATACCTCTAAAAGCCTCCAAGTATAATGGAGGCTTTTTTTATGTTTTTTAATATTTATCATTGACATATACTGATTAAATTCTATTAAAAAATTATTTAATTGTTAATAAAATAGTATGAAATATGAATTAAATTTATTATATTTGTTAAAACTTAACAAAAAAACACAAAAAATCATGAAAAAAATTTACTCATCTATTGGTATTATCCAAT
>JAAFHG010000137.1 GCA_013297585.1 Chitinophagales bacterium | reverse complement strand
CTATTGAATATTACGAAAAGGGTATGGCCGCAGCAAAAGCTGCCAATGATAACCATGCTTATAGTGAGTTACAAGCTGCATACGAAGATTTGATTTATTAACAACAACCGCTACCAAATAGCTGAAAATGTACAGCTAAGATGCTGTTTTATTGTTGTTTGCGTTAGATTTGTTACCTATCTATTTAGTTGCTTGAATATGAAAAAATTAGCCTTTTTTATGTTATTACTCAATTTGGCGTCTGGCCAATTACATGCACAAACTATTAAGCTACTAGCCATTTCCAAAACTGGTGGTTATAGGCATGGTGCTATACCTGCTGCTAAGGCTGCTTTAACGCTAATGGCACAGCAACAGAATTGGAACATTACGTTTACTGAGGATTCCCTACAGTTTAGTGATTACAAAGCATTGAAGCAATACGATGCTATTATTTTTGTAATGACAACAGGTAATATTTTTAGCGAAAAGGAACAAGTTGCTGTGCAAAAATTTGTTGAACAAGGTGGCGGTTTACTCACCATTCACACAGGTACTGACACTGAATACGATTGGCCTTGGTACAATGCAGCTATAGGTGCAAAATTTAAAAGCCATCCTCACCAACAACAGGCTAAATTCTTAATAAAGGATGCTGCCCATCCTGCCAGTAAAATGCTACCACAAGAATGGATTAGGTTTGATGAACTGTACAATTTTAGAGAAAGTATTCCTGACAATTTGCACGTTTTAATAGAGTTAGATGAAACTAGTTATACGGGCGGTACAATGGGTAAACATCCCATTGCTTGGTATCAAACAATAAAAAAAGGCCGTGTATTGCAAACTGCGTTAGGCCATACTGACGCTAGCTACAAAGAGTCTCTGTTCTTACAACATTTACAAGGTGCAATAGATTGGGTAAGTAAGGTGAACCGCTGATTAAACTGATTGGAATGATTTACTTTGATTTTAACAGCATTACACGAATTGGTTTGTAACACACAAAATATTATAATAGTAAAAATATTTAGAATATGAAAAGAAAACTAAGAATGGGGATGATAGGTGGTGGTCGCAACGCTTTTATTGGCGCTGTTCATCGCATTGCTGCCAATATGGATGGTTTAATAGAACTAACTTGTGGCGCTTTAAGTAGCAATGAAGAAAATGCAAAACTATCTGGCAAAGATTTGTGTTTAGCCGATGATAGAATTTATACGAGCTATGCAGATATGATCACTAAGGAAAGTCAATTGCCAACAGATGTGCGTATGGATTTTGTGTCAATCGTAACCCCAAACCATTTGCATTTTGAACCAGCTATGATGGCTTTAGAACATGGTTTTCATGTGGTAATAGACAAGCCTTTAAGTTTTAATTACGAACAAGCAATAGCATTGCAGAAGAAAGTAGCAGAAACAGGCTTATTATTGGCTGTAACGCATACTTACTCAGGCTATCCAATGATTAAGCAAGCCAAACAAATGATAGCTGAAGGCACTTTTGGTAAAATACGCAAAGTGTATGTTGAATATCCTCAAGGTTGGCTGAGTAGCTTTGTAGAAAGCAGCGGTAGCAAGCAAGCCGCTTGGCGCACTGACCCTAAGCGTAGTGGTATTGCAGGTTGTATGGGTGATATTGGTACACATGCTGCGCACTTAGCAGAATATGTTTCAGGTTTAAAAGTTACGCACTTATGTGCTGATTTACAAACATTTGTAGAAGGCAGACATTTAGATGATGATGGTAATGTGCTACTAAAGTTTGATAACTGCGCTACTGGTGTTTTGATAGCAAGTCAAGTAGCTGCTGGTGAAGAGAATGCCATAAGACTGCGTGTTTACGGCGAGAAAGGCGGCATAGATTGGTGTCAGGTAGATAGTAATACGTTACTTGTAAAATGGCTGGATAAACCAACAGAAATTTATAGAACAGGCAGTGGTTATGTTGGTAATTTTGCTGCTCACAATACACGTGTACCTGCTGGTCATCCTGAGGGTTATTTAGAGGCTTTTGCCAATATTTATAGAAACTTTTCGCTTACACTTAATGCAAAGCTAAATGGCGAAACACCAACGAAGGAAATGCTTGATTTTCCTACCATTGCAGAAGGTGTAAGAGGTATGGCATTTATAGATTCTGTGGTTGCTTCGTCTAAAGCAAATGAAAAATGGACTGAATTTAAGGTATAAGTACTATTTATTATAAAAATTAACTATATGTTAAGTTTATTGTTAATACATGCGAAGTAAGGGATTAAATAATTTTGTGTATAAGGTGCTTTAGGGGCATGTTTTAAGATGAAGTAGATACATAAATCATATCCTTTAAAATTGAACAAACGGCATCAAGTCGCCATTAACTACACGAAACAAAAAGAGGCTGACTCGTATTTTTGAGCCAGCCTCTTTTGTTAAGGTGTTTTTTTTTGACACTATTGTATTTGCGAAATCACTGCGTTATAGGTGTCATCATCGCTTAATGCTTGTGGTACAAATGTTTCGCCAATAATGGTTTCATACAGCTCGATGTATCTTTTGCTAATGGTATCAATCCATTCTTCACTCATATGCGGCACTGTTTGTCCTTCTTTACCCATAAAATTATTAGAAATTAGCCATTCACGTACAAACTCTTTACTTAACTGCTTTTGTCTTTCGCTAGTTGCTTGTCTTTGTTCAAATCCTTCAGCATAAAAATAACGGCTGCTATCAGGTGTGTGTATTTCATCCATCAGGTAAATAGTATCGCCTATTTTACCAAATTCATATTTTGTATCTACCAATATTAAACCCTGTTTAGCAACTAGTGCTTTACCAAAGGCAAATAGTTCCAGCGCATATTTCTCTAAGATAACCCAGTCTGCTTCACTAGCTAAGCCTTGTGCTATAATGTCTTGTTTGCTTATGTCTTCATCATGGCCTTCACTAGCTTTGGTGCTTGGTGTAATAATAGGTGTTGGGAAAAAGTCGTTCTCTTTCATACCTTCAGGCATAGTTACACCACACAATATTCTTTCGCCAGCGCTATAAGTGCGCCATGCATGGCCTGTAAGATTACCACGTACCACCATTTCTATTTTAAAAGGCTGGCAACGCTTACCTATACTAGCGTTTGGTGCAGGTGTTGCTAGCAACCAATTTGGGCAAATATGCCTTGTAGCTTCAAGCATATAAGCTGCTATTTGGTTAAGTACTTGGCCTTTATAAGGTATGGGGCTTGGCAAAATAACATCAAACGCTGAGATGCGATTACTAGCTATCATTACTAAAGTATCTGTACCAATACTATACACATCACGTACTTTGCCTTTGTAATAATTGGTCTGTTGTGGAAATTGAAATACTGACATGCGCCAAAAGTAATGCCTCAAAATTTGCCATTTATCAATGATGTTTTTTTTTTCTTAACAAGCTATTATTTTTGTGTAGAAATATTTTTTTTATAGTTAGCTAAACAACTATTACTTTGCTAATCAATTAGTTTTCTTTTTCTTAACATAAATTGCCATTATGAAACAGCTACACCGCTTATGCGTTGCACTCGTATTGTTTGCCCTAACCTCTACAGTTGCATTTGCGCAATCTTCAACTACCGTATCTGGTAGCGTTACTAACAACAAGTCAAAAGAAGTTTTATCTGCAGTATCTGTTACCATCAAAGGTGGTTCTGCTGGTACGTTTACCGATGATAAGGGTAATTTTAAATTTACCACTACACAAAAGCCACCGTTTACCTTAATTATTAGTTCGGTAGGTTATGCAACCAAAGAAGTTACATTCAATGGTTCAAACGTTTCAGTAGCATTAGAAACAAGTTTTGTATTGGGTGAAGAAGTAGTCGTTTCTGCTTCAAGAGTACCTGAGCGTATTTTAGAGTCACCAGTATCTATCGAAAGAATTAGTAGTGCTAACATTCGTCAATCACCAGCAAGTAACTATTACGACATAGTTGGTAATATGAAAGGTGTAGACGTTACAACTTCTAGCTTAACTTTTAAAACTGTGAGTACACGTGGTTTTAATAGTAGCGGTAACTTACGTTTAAACCAAATTATGGATGGTATGGATAACCAAGCCCCTGGTTTAAACTTTTCTGTTGGTAGTATTATCGGCTTAACAGAATTAGATGTTGATAATGTAGAATTATTAGCTGGTGCTAGTTCTGCATTATACGGCCCGGGTGGTATGAATGGTACATTGTTGATTAACAGTAAAAACCCATTTAAATACCAAGGTTTAAGTTTTCAAATTAAAACTGGTGTAAACCATGTGGATAGTAAACAAAGAGACCGTGCTGCATTTAACGATTGGAATTTGCGTTGGGCGCAAAAATTATCAGAAAAATGGGCATTTAAAATTGGTGCTTCATTTACCCAAGCTGTTGATTGGTTAGGTAATGATAGCAGAAACTTTCAAACTGCCGCTGGTGGTGATAGAACTACTGGTAAAACAATTGCCGGCGACAGAACAGACCCTGCATATGATGGTGTAAATGTATACGGTGATGAAACGAATTTCTCTGCATTTCCTACTGGTTTAAATACTTTTAGATCTTTTGCACAGAATGCAGTAGCTCCTGCTTTTCCTGCTGCTTTTCAACCTGCATTAGCTGGTATTATAGCTACCATACCTACTACACAAAATGTTTCTAGAACTGGTTATGATGAAAAAGATGTTGTGAGCCCATTAACTGTAAATGTGAAATTAACTGGTGCACTTCATTATAAAATCACCAATAATCTAGAAGCTTCTTTAACTGCTAACTATGGTATTGGTAATACTGTATATACCGGTTTGGGTAGATATTCATTAAAAAACTTTAGAATTGGTCAATACAAACTTGAGTTGAAATCTAAAAATTGGTATGTACGTGCTTACACCACACAAGAAGATGCGGGTGATAGTTACAACGCATCTGCGGCATCACAATATTTTAATGAAAAAGTAAAACCAAGTAGCACTTGGTTTGGTCAATACACACAAGCTTATTTAACCAATAGATTAGGTGGCGCCACAGATGCGATGGCTCATGCAGCTGGTAGAGCAACTGCTGATGCTGGTAGACCAACTGGTAGCTTACTAGATAATGCCGTTTTTAACCAAGTAATTACCACACCAATTTCTAAAGGTGGTGGTTTGTTTGTTGACAAAACTTCATTATACATGTATGAAGGTCAATACAACTTAACCGAAGCATTTGGACTTGCAAAAAGCGGTACTGAGTTTTTAATTGGCGGTAACTACAAAGAATATCGTTTAAATTCAGAAGGTACTTTATTTGCAGATACTGCTGGTAAAATTAAAATTGGCGAATACGGTGCTTATGGTCAATTGTCTCAAAAGATGTTTAAAGACGTATTAAAATTAACTGTTTCTGGCCGTTACGATAAAAACGAAAACTTTGCTGGTCGTTTTACACCACGTGCTTCTGCTGTAATTAAAGTTGCAAAAGATCAAAATTTCCGTGTGTCTTACCAACAAGCTTACCGTTTTCCATCTACTCAAAACCAATGGATTAAGTTAAATGTTGGTGCAGCTACTTTATTAGGTGGTTTGCCACAATTGAGAAACTATGTGTTTGGTAGCGCACCTGTGCTTAATGTAGGTTCAAACACGCCTGCTACTTTTGGTGAATTTAAACCAGAAACTGCAACGTCTTATGAAGTAGGTTATAAAGGTTTAATTGGTAAGAAATTATTGTTAGATGTATACGGTTACACAGCTTCTTACGATAATTTTATTGGTGGAACTAATGTATACCAAATTGTAAGTGGTGCTGCAAAAGTGTACCAAGTTTCTACAAATAGTACAGGTAAAGTAACTACTCGTGGTTATGGTGTTTCGTTAGATTATTTATTGCCAAACAACTTTGTTGTAGGTGCTAATTTTTATTCAGATGAATTAACAGATGTACCTGCTGGTTTTATTACCTTCTTTAACACACCAAAATATCGTGCTAATGTTACTTTAACTAACACTGGTTTTGGTACAGATAAACGTTTCGGCTTTAGCTTAGTGTACAGATGGCAAGATAGCTTCTATTATGAAGGTACATTTGGTGCTGGTACATTACCATCAGTTACTACTTTAGATGGTCAGGTTAGCTACAAATTCCCTGCAACTAAATCAATTCTGAAATTAGGTGCAACTAATATGTTTAATAAATACTACATCAATGGTTTCGGTAACGCACAAGTAGGTGGTTTATACTATGTTACTTTTGCGTTTAACGTATTTTAATTGATTATAAACACTTTATTTAAAAATCCCTCAGAGAAATCTGGGGGATTTTTTGTTGTAGCCAAGTGTAGAAAATAGTGTAATAAATAAAATTTTGGTTGATTTTTTTACTGTACAAACCTATATTTTTGCAACTCAATTTTAAAAAGACTATACATGCGTTCAATAGCTTTTAGGGAGGCTCTACGAGAGGCCATGAGTGAGGAAATGAGAAGAGATGAGAGAGTGTTTTTAATGGGTGAAGAAGTTGCTGAGTACAATGGTGCCTATAAAGTTAGCCAAGGTATGTTAGCAGAATTTGGTCCAAAACGCGTAATTGACACACCAATTGCTGAACTTGGTTTTGCTGCAATTGCTGTTGGCGCTGCGCAAAATGGCTTGTTACCTATTGTAGAATTCATGACTTGGAACTTTGCGGTTTTACCGTTAGACCAAATTTTAAACACAGCCTCTAAAATGCTAGCTATGAGTGGTGGCCAAATTGGTTGCCCAATTGTATTTAGAGGTCCAGGTGGTAGCGCTGGTCAGTTAGGTGCGCAACACTCTACTGCTTTTGAAGCATTGTATGCAAATATTCCTGGTCTTAAAGTTGTGTCGCCTTCAAATGGTTACGATGCAAAAGGTTTATTAAAGCAAGCCATTCGTTACGAGAAAGATCCTGTGATGTTTATGGAAAGTGAGGTGATGTATGGCGATAAAAGTGAAGTGCCTGAAGAAGAATATTATATCCCAATTGGTAAGGCAGATATTAAAAAATATGGTACAGATGTAACGATTGTATCTTATAATAAAATGATGAAAGTAGCTTTAGGCGCTGCTGCTGAACTAGAGAAAGAAGGTATCAATGCTGAGGTAATCGATTTGCGTTCAATTCGTCCACTTGATTGGAAATGTATTTTAGAGAGCGTTAAGAAAACAAATCGTCTAGTAATTGTAGAAGAACAATGGCCATTTGCATCTGTAAGTTCAGAAATTACTTATCGTATCCAAAAAGAAGGTTTTGATTATTTAGATGCACCAATTCGTAGAATTACAAGTGCCGATGCACCAATGCACTACGCACCAAACTTAGCAGCATTAGCAATACCAGATGTTGCTAGAACAGTGAAATTAGTAAAAGAAGTTGTTGGTAAATAGTAATCAACACAAACAATACTCAAAAAGCCCGAAACGTACATTACATTTCGGGCTTTTTATTGGTAAAATGATGTGAAAATTATTTAATTAAAGGCAAGATTGCTATTGTCATTAGATCTTTTTTCAAAAGGGATGTTCATGTAGAGTTTGTCTTCAATAAACATATCAAACTCGTATTGCCCATCCTCAAGATGTGTCATACGTAGCTGCACATTATAGCCTGAGAAATTGCCTTTTCTAACCAATTTGTTTGCTTGATTTCTAATGACGTAGGTAATGCAATCTTTTAAAAGTGACGCTCTGTTTACGTTTACCATCATCAAATCGTACACAATTTCTGTGATAGAAATATCAGTTTTGTTTAAGGTTGTCATAATCAATTTTGGGGTATTTAATCTTAGTGTCGTAATTTAGTAATCTTTTACATTGTTAACAAATTTTTCACATTATTATTTTATTATTATTTACATATTTTTTATGCTTATATGACTGAGGCAACAATTTCTTTTAAACACTAAACTTATTGAGTGGAAAAATATTTACTTTTTCTTGTTATCGTTTTCAAAACATTGTCTACCAATGCTCAAACCGATACCATTGTAATTACAACTGATACACTTGCGGACTTACGTATTACTGCTTTTGGAATAAATAAAAATTGGAAAGAAGTGCCCGCATCGGTTGGTACGCTTACTACAAAGCAGGTTGAATATGTTGGTACTGTAAATCTTTTGCCTGCTGTAAATACAATACCGGGTGTTCGTATGGAAGAACGCAGCCCTAATAGTTACAGGTTAAGCATTAGAGGCAGTTTGTTGCGTTCACCATTTGGTGTAAGAAATATAAAAGTGTGCTGGAACGGTTTGCCATTAACTGATGGTGGCGGCAATACATATTTTAATTTAATAGATGCAACACAGCTTTCAGCTTTAGAAATTATTAAAGGACCCACTGCAAGTTTATATGGTGCAAATACGGGTGGCGTGGTATTGCTAAAATCGAATAATTCATTTACAAGCAGTGCGAAAAATACTTATCAAGTTAATGCTGTAGGTGGTAGTTATGGCTTGTTTCAGCAAGGTGTAAGTTGGCAATATCAAAACCAAACTTTCAGTTCTAAATTGGTTCAAAGCCATCAACAAAGCGATGGTTATAGGCAACAATCTGCTTCGCAAAAAGATAATATTACATGGCAAGCCAGTTTTAAAAAGAACAAGCAACAATTTGATGTGATAAGCTTTTATACAGCGCAGCGCTATCAAACACCTGGTGGCATTACATTGGCACAAATGCAGCAAAACCCAACACTAGCAAGGCAAGCCGCTAATGGCTTACCAAGTGCTGTTCAGCAGCAAACAGCTATTTACAACAATACTTTTTTTGTAGGGCTACATCATAC
>JAAFHG010000618.1 GCA_013297585.1 Chitinophagales bacterium | reverse complement strand
TCGTTGTTAATGCCTATCCACACACCTTTCTCAAACGTAGGTTCTGGTGTGGTTAAAGGTGTACGTACCCAAGCCAGTTTATTGCTTATAATGACTTTATCTTGCGGTATGTTTAAATCTCTCAAGCATTGACCCAACGCTTCTAAAGCCAAGCCTGCACCGTATTTACCGGCAGAATCAAACACTGGTAAGGCTGTATTTTCTACAAACGCTTTTACTATGGCAAGTTTCGTTTCGTAAGGTGTGGCTTGGTATAAATTGCCTAAGCTGCTAGTGCCTAATATTATTGGTGGTAGTTTAAATGTATCTTGTGTTGACATGTTGTTTTTTTAAGGTTGCAAGCTGTTACAGTTGAAAAATTTTATCCATTAACACCCATTTTTCACCGGGCTTTGCAAAAGGCATAGATTGCTGAAACTTCCACATGAATTGTTCCCATTCTTGTACTTTAGGATTGGTTGCATCCATAGCTACTTTACGCTCAAAACTAAACGTATCATCTACCTCCATAATCATAAATAAGCGGTTGCCTACTCTATAAATCTGCATGTCTGTAATACCAGAATCGGTGATGCTTTTCATAATTTCTGGCCAAGCTTTTTCCTTGGTATGCCATTCTTCGTATTCGGCTATTAATGTGGGGTCATCTACTAAATCTACGGCTAAGCAATATCTTTTCATTTGTTTGTACTGGTTTTAAAAAAGCGCTTCTCGCACCATCGTTAGAATTGAACAAATGTATCTATAAACATCGCATCGCAACTAATACAAAACAGACAATTTAGTGAACAAAACCGATATTTTACCAAAAGCTTGTTTAATAAAATAGCCCCTTAAAAAGGGGCTATCAATAACATTTGCAAATGCATACAATTACTTATCCTGCAAGTATTGCTTGTTAAATGTGTCGTACAATTTAAGTAAGTCGTTCGATTTGCCTTTCCAGTCAAAAATTGATTCCCAAGTATTTAATGGCTCCCAAATAAAAGCGCCTTTACCTCTACCGCCTGCTACATTAAAAGCGGCTTTGTTTACTTCTTCTTTTTTGGCTGAATATTCTACAACTATTAACTCTTTACGATAGCGTTTAGACAAGTCATTTAAGTTGTCTTGCAACTCATCTATGGTGCCATGCCATTTAGGATAATACGATAAACCAATAATATCGAAATGCACACCACGAGCTAGCATATTATCTATAAAAAATACCGATTCTGCATTTTGCCCACCTAATGCCACATGCAGTAACATGGCAATGCTTGGGTCTACCGCTTTTACAGCAGCCGTACCAGCGTTTATCAGTTGTGCAAGCTGATTCATGTTTCTTATATCACCATCAGGCCATACCATACCATGGTTTATTTCGTTGCCTACTTGTACCATATCTGGCAAAGTGCCTTGCGCTCTTAAGGCTTCTAATACGGTTTTAGTAAAGTTGTACAAAGAGTCTTTTAAGGTTGCAAAATCAAGATTTTTCCAAGCCGAAGGTTTAAATTGTTTACCAGGATCAGCCCAGGTATCGCTGTAATGAAAATCCAACAACAACTTCATGCCAGCAGCTTTTACACGTTTAGCCATTTGCTTGGTATAATCAAGGTTGCAAAAGCCTTTACCGGGTGCGTAACCACTATCAGCAGCAGGGTTGTTAAAAATGCGTAACCGTACATAGTTAAAGCCATGCGCTTTTAAAATACTAATGGCATCTTGTGGTGTACCGTTATCAGAAAACTGAATGCCCTTGGCTTCTAGTTCTGGTAAAAAAGAGATGTCTGCACCAATAATTTTGGTAGTCGTTCTTGAAATTACAGCCTCACTTTTAAGCGCAAATTTATTATCAACAATAGCAGTAGCAACACTTGTTGTAGATACGGTTGTAATATCTGTACCACCAGTATATAAACCTGCCGCTTTTGCTTCAAACTTAATAATGCTAGGCGTTTTACCCGCTTGAATAATCACTTGACATTTACCATTAAATGCACTACGCTGCCATGCACCATCATCACATTTATCTGGCTCATGGCTACTTGGGTCACCATTACCTACACCAATAATTTTGGCATCACCACTAATAGTAAACTTTATCAAATTATCAGCTGTGGGCACTTCTCTACCATCTTTATCTATCAACGAAATATTAATCACCGTTGCGTCTTTACCATCAGCTAGCATGGTGGTTTTAGAAGGCGTTACCACTACTTCTGCAACTTGGCCAGTGGTTTCTACTTTGGTGGTTAAGCGTTTACCATTTTTATAAGCCACCGCTTCTAATTTACCCGGTTGGTATTTTACACCCCACTGCAAGTGACCAT
>JAAFHG010000370.1 GCA_013297585.1 Chitinophagales bacterium | reverse complement strand
GTTCCATCTCTGTTAAACAAGGGTCTCAATTGATTATCATCAATAGGTATAAACTGAATAAAATCCATAGTACAAGAATTAGCAGCACCACTACCTGCATCTTTAATACATGTTAAACGTATTGTATGTCTATCGGTAGTAGCTATATCTACAATGCCACCATATACAGAAAAATTATTATTTTGAGTTTGATTTACCATATGCCTTTTGTAACCATTAACTTCTAATACAGGGGCTGTAAGACCAGATGATATACCAGTTACAAAATCTACAACACGAGGTAATGCAGTACCATCAAAGGTTGTTTGTATAAATTGGCCATGATTAGCTCTTCTGATAGAATACCATATTTTATACTTACCCTTTACTATCAGTGGTGTTTTAAATTCAATCCAACTGTTTACGGTTGTTCTCATATTAAAAGAGAAACCATCATCCCACCAATAGTGATTGCTAGTTGTGGCACCTTCGGCATAATAAGTTACGGTTGAACCTGTGTTTTGCCAAGTAACATCTCTCAATTGCCCGTAGCTAAAAGATTGTGACTTACCTGCTCGGCGATAAATAGATGTAAGTTTCTTAATTTCTGGTTGATCACCTAAATCGAAATCAACTCTATATGGCTGACGTACTTTTAAAACAATGCCGCCAGACAAATCGTGTAGTACACCATTCGTACAAGAATTATCGCTACTAGGTCTATTAATAGCAATACCTGGCTCTAAAATACCTCTAAATGTAACTTCGTTTAATACTACCGATTGGCCAGATAAGGTAACTGTAATAACCGATTGTGGTGCTAGTGTTAAATGCGATGGTGAAGACACAATATCTGCCACATATTTTAAAGCTGGAAACACATGGTAGGCCGCATACAAGTATAAGCTATCTGAAGGATTTTTTGGATTACCCGTTTTGCTGTATTTAGTAACCATATCGGCATAGCTATTGATACCAATAGTTTTTAATACAGAGTCAGACTCTGCTAAACAGGTTAAAAATCTTCTTGTAGTATCTGGATTGTTAGCAATATTTAAGGTATCATAAAAGCCTGTTGCTTTTAACACTTGCGTAAAAATGGCGTATTTACTATTTCCTTCAATGGCCTTTGCAATAGTAAGGGTAGCAGGCTGCAATACGTGGTCTATTGCATGAATGTAGCCATTACCAGTTAATATATTGGGCTGTACCATTATGGCTTGCCTATCTATAACGGTAGCACCTTTATCGTTTACACCAGTAATTAAATATTGCCCATACATGGTAGGCGAGGGTAATTTACCATCTGTAAATGAACCTGTACTAATAGTATCTACAATTAAATGTAGTCTACACAAATTAGACAGTGCGGCAGTGTCTAGCTCATCGGTAGATTTTTTACCTATCGATTCTAAATACAGTTTAAAGGCACTGTTAGTAGGGGCAAAGCACGTATATGCACCATAAGCATTTAAAAATGGACTGATGTTAGTTCTATCTAGCACTTTTACATATTCTGAATATAATTCAGGATAACGTCTTAAGTAATCTACAATATTAACATCGCTTGTAGTGGTGTAATCTAAAGCTTGCTTTTTACAGCCTGTAAGTGTGGCTACACCCACTATACTACTAAAGCAAATAACCGCTAAAAACCAGATGTACTTCTTCATATGAATAGCTATTTAATATATTTATTGGTAAAAAGGATTTTGTATAAGATTAGGATTAGACTGAATCTCATATAAAAAAATAGGGAAATAATGGCTATTGTAATTAGGATCTTTATACTTGTTAATGGCAGAAATCTGTCTATTAGCAGGTACTGCACGTGCAACCATATTTAATAAAATATCTAATCGTTCGTAGTTATTTCTTTTGGCATTTCGCAATATATCGTACCATCTTTTACCTTCAAATGCAAATTCTCTGGCTCTCTCTGCAAGTATAAAATCAGCAACACCATTTCTATCCGCAGGATCTGGATTTGTGTTGGTACCGGCTAAAGCCTTACCTCTTAATCGTATAGTGCTTACAAGTGCAATTGCTTCTGCACCTCTACTCATTTGGTTAATTGCTTCTGCTTTCATTAATAATATATCGGCGTATCTATAAGCAAACCAATGTGCATAAGATGCATCTGCACTTCTTACAGAGTTGTAATCTTGTGCTACATATTTCCAAATAGCATTGTCGCTAGTTCTTACAGCTGCACCATCGCCCCGTATGTCTTTATTGTTATCATCTACAAAGTCTACCGTATACATTTGTTCCATTACTAAAGCCGAGGCTAAAAAGCGTTGCCTTGAGGTAAGAAAAATATTGTAAAAGTTATTAAGCTTTTGCTGATCGAACTGAAACTCAAAAATGCCTTCGTTAGAGTTACCTACGTAGTAAAGGTTGTTAAACCAAGCACCATTACCAGCTATTAAACCATATTTTTTAGAATCTATAATGTAATTACAAGCTGCCTCACATTCGGTATAATTTTCCATCCATAAATACACATCTGCCAGCAATGCTTTTACTGTGTACTTATTTATGCGCCCTTTATCTGTAATGGTATTACCATGTGTAATTACTGCATTACTATCTGCAAATTGTAAGTCGGCTAAAACTTGTGTTAATACCGTATCGGCAGATGTTTTGGGTAATTGTTGTAAATCAGTATCGCTTGAAGTAGATTTTAATTTTAATGGTACATCTCTAAAACTTTTTACCAGTGTAAAGTACAGCATGGCACGTAGTGCACGCACCTCTGCTAGGTATTGGTTAAGTTGTTGTTTTGTAAATGTGTTATCTTTTTCTAAAACACCAGGCGCAAAATCTATTACAGTATTGCAATAATTTATTATTTGATATACTGTAGCCCAGTTTGTAACCGTATTGGTAGGCAAGGTATTTACGTTTACAATATCATTCTCATCAGCCGAAATACCTATACCAGGCGCAATCATATCGGCTCTTAATTCGCCCCATAAAAAAAGAACTTCGCTTAGTGGTCTATTGTTAGTAGGGCTAGCTAGTAACGAGGCGTAACAACCCGTAACTGCCGATTGTACTTGCTCTTTTGTTTGCCAATATTCTTGACGAATAATACCATCTTGCGGCTTTAAATCGAGGTATTTGTTGCAAGAAGTAGCAGCAACGCCTATTACTGCTAGTAACATAAAATTTATAAATAGTTTACGTTTCATTGGAACGAGTTTATACAAGTTAATGGTTAAAATGATGCTGTTACACCAAATGTTAATGTAAAAACAGGCGGTGTTGTACTATTATCTGTAACTACAGTAAATGGCCCTGCAATACCTCTTGGCGATACCTCTGGATCTTGACCAGTATATTTAGTAAACGTTAATAAATTCTCGGCTGTTAAGTAAGTACTTAAGTTTTTTATTTTCATACGTTTTAGCAAATCGCCTGTTACATTATACCTTACAGAAATTGAGCGAAAGCGCAAGAAAGACGCATCTTCTACATATCTATCGCTACCTAGCCAGTTATAACCAGTATTGTACAAGGCTCTCGGAATGTCTGTTACATCGCCTGGTTTTCTCCATCTTCTTAGTACAGCTGTACTTTGGTTATTAAAGCCAAACATATTCGTTGTTGTAATTTTAGTACCATTTACTACTTCGTAACCAGTTCTGAAATTAAAAAAGGCTGCTATTTTCCAGTTCTTTTTAAAAGATAAGGTAGGCCCAAAACCACCTATAAATTTAGGATTACTATTACCCAAGTACACCACATCTTTATAATCTATACTACCGTCATGGTTAATATCATCGTACTTAGCATCGCCCGGTTGAAACAAATAATCTGTTTTTGGGTAGTTAAAGCGCATATAAACAGCCTGCCCATTAGGCCCAATAATAGGCTTACCCTCAGCATCGGTTGCAATGGTAGAAGCAGCATCTTTATACACACCTTTGTATCTATACCCATAAATAGAGCCAAATGGGTTGTTTACTTGCAGTAGTGTTAAATAGCTACCATTG
>JAAFHG010000091.1 GCA_013297585.1 Chitinophagales bacterium | reverse complement strand
TACAACATACATTGCAAATAAGTAGCAACGAGTACGCATATAAAGACATTTACGCAGTAGATAGTAATTATAAAAAGTACTTTAATTATAATATTAGTCCACCTTTTTCGAGTACAATACCAGCTATTGTAAGCTTTAAAGAAAAATGGAGCAATGTAAAAAACGAACTAGCGTTAATTACATTTCCTGATAAAAACAACCAAAGCCAGTTTGCCAAAGTAGGTGCAGGCTTGCAAAACTTAAAGCTAATAGGTAATGATAGTGTGGTACGCAGAACTTTTTACAATATTTACTTATTGGGTGAGTACAGAAATCGTAGCAAAAACAATGTGTACGATATTGAAGCCAATGGTCAGCTATATTTATCAGGCTTAAACGCAGGCGATTACACAGCTTATGTGAGTTTTAAAAGACAATTAAGTAAAACCATTGGTACGTTACAACTTGGCTTTCAAAATATTAACCGTACCACTTCTTTTATTTACGATGCATTAACCAGTTTTCCTGTCATCAGTCATCAGCCATTTAAAAAAGAAAATAGTACCCATATTTTTGGTGTGTACGAAAATCCTAAACTAGCTTTTAGGTTGACAGGCGATTATTATTTGGTAAACAATTATGCTTATAGTGATAGCTTTCGTACTGTAAACCAATATGCCACACTGTTTAACGTGCTACACATTGGCGCTGAAAAAATGTTTAAAGTAGCAAGGCATCTTAACTTTTACACTGAGGCACATATTCAGCAAGTTACAGGCAATGCACCTGTTAATGTACCTTTTTTGCTTACTAGAAACCGCTTAGCATATGAAGGTAATTTTTACACCAACTTGTTCTTATCTACAGGCATAGAATTTAGATATTATACCAATTATAAAGCAGATAATTACTCACCTTTTACAGGTCAGTTTTTTTATCAAAATGGCTTCACAACTAGTAACTTACCAGAAATAAACGTATTCTTCAATTTTAGAATAAAAAGCTTTAAATGCTTTGTTAGGGTAGAAAATTTAAACACCATCAACACTTCTACGGGTAGTTTTGATAAGTATAATCTCAATGCAGAACAATATCCAAGCGTAGGCCTTTGGACCAGATTGGGTATTTGGTGGAACTTTGTGAATTAGATGATTTTTATCACGAATCGTTAAAATTATTGCAGAAACTATTGTGCATTTGTTTTTCACCTATACCTTTACACCTCAAATGAAACGTTTACTCACATTCATAATAGCCATTACTTACTTCTGCATCAGCAGCGGTTTTGTAATGAACGTGCACTACTGCATGGGCAAAGTGAGTAAGGTAAACATCGAAATCACACCTTCTAAAATGTGTGTTTGCGGCAAAAAAGAAACCAAAGGTTGCTGCAAAACAGAAAGCAAACTTTACAAACTAACCGATAATCATCAAGCAAGTCATGCTGATATTTCAGTTATAAGTCCTTACCATATTGTACCTAATTTTTACAATTGCACTTATAATGCTGTAGCCATAAGCAATACAAAAGTTACTTATAGTTCACACGCACCACCCATACTTAGGTCACAGCCTATTTATATTCTCAATTGCGTTTTCCGAATTTGATACCCTTCTCTTTCCATTGGTTATTTTTATGTAACCAACTGTAGCTTTGCTACTCATCATTTGTTGCGTCGCACACTGCAACAATTATCTCTTTAATCATCTTTTTTCCACCATTTAGCTAAAGAGAAAGACTCTTATGCCTCTGTGGATTAACTCATTTACCCTTGTGGTAAATTCAAAAAATTATAAAATGAAAACGCTAAATATCATCTTAGTACTTGCTTTTGTATGCACATCAATATTTGCTGTAGCACAAGCCAAACAAACAACTGTAAAAGTATATGGCAACTGCGGTATGTGCAAAAGTCACATAGAAAAAGCCGCTAAAGAAGCCGGTGCTATATCGGCCGTTTGGAACAAAGAAACCAAAGTACTAAACCTAAAATTTGACGCCTCTAAAACAGATAGCAAAAAAATACAAGCTAAAGTTGCAGAAGCAGGCTATGATACTCAAGACGCTACTGCTACTAAAGAAGCTTACGATAAACTAGACGAATGCTGCCAATACGACCGTAAAGCAGCAGCAAAACCAACTAGTAAAGTAGACAGCAAAAACTGCTGCAACAGTATGGCTAGTTGCACAAAAGGCGATTGCGCATCATGCGACAACTGTAAAGATTGTGCTAAAGACTGTTGTAAAAATGGTTGCACTAAAAGCTGTTGCAAACCTGCTACTACTACTGTAAAAGTAGATAGCAAAAACTGCTGCAATAATATGGCTAGCTGCACAGCTGGCTATTGTACAACATGCAGTAATTGTAAAGATTGCGCTAAAGACTGTTGCAAAAATGGTTGCACTAAAAGCTGTTGCAAACCTGCTACAACTACTGTAAAAGCAGATTTATATCAAAAAGCAAAAAACTTCTCGCTTAATGTTATCAATGGCAAAGTGGTAAGCAACACAGCATCTTGCTGCGCTAAATAATATACAAAAAGGTGAAACATTAAGCATTTAGTGTTTCACCCTTTTCTTCTATTTTATCATTTCACCATTTACTTTTCACAACATGAAAAATATATTATTTGCCTGTGCTGTATTATTTACAATAAGTACACAAGCACAATTTAAACAAGCCAATTTACAAGCAAGTGGCCTTACCTGCAGTATGTGTTCTAAGGCTATTTATAAAGCATTATCAGCAGTACCATTTGTAGAAAAAGTAGATAGCGATATTAAAAAATCGTCTTACAACATCACTTTTAAAAACAACACTGCGGTAGATTTTGATGCCTTAAAAGCAGCCGTTACAGGTGCAGGTTTTTCGGTAGCAAAACTTGCCGTTACTGCCAACTTTGAAAACGTAAAAGTGCAAAACGATGCGCATGTGATTGTACAAGGTAAAACACTACACTTCTTAAATGTACCCAACCAAACCTTAAACGGTAGCAAAACATTTACTGTTGTAGATAAGAATTTTGCTACAGCAAAAGAGTACAAAAAATTTGGTCAATACACGACCATGAAATGCTACCAAACAGGTACTATGGAAAGTTGCTGCACCAAAAAAGATGGCACAATAGGTACAAGAGTTTATCATGTAACAATTTAAAATTTCTGCATGAAACAATACTTTTTATTGGTTGCTATACTAGCAACAAGCCATGCTTTTGCACAAGAATTATTTGTGTACACAGAGCCTGCAAGCAATATGCCTGCTAAAACCATTGGTATACGCGCTACGCAAAGTTTTTTTAAAGATGTGTATAAGGGCACCACTAACTATCATATTTTGCCAGAAGTAATGTTTGGCATTAACAAAAACCTAATGGTACATGCAGAGGCTTTTGTAAGCAACCGCAACAAAGCATTGACTTACGAAGGTGTTGGCCTTTATGCGAAATATCGTTTTTATAGTAAAGATGATGTACATACACATTTTAGAATGGCAGCTTTTGGCAGATTAAGTACCAACAACAGCGATATTCACCAAGATGAAATAGATATTAATGCGCACAATAGTGGTTATCAATTGGGTTTTGTAGCTACACAGTTGTTGCACAAAGTAGCGCTGTCATCATCTGTAAGTTATGTACAGGCATTAAACAATGGTAGCACCAATAAATTTCCTAGTAATCAAGCTGACCAAGCTATCAATTACACTTTTTCTTTTGGCAAGCTATTGTTACCTAAAGAATACACGAATTACAACCAAACTAATTTAAACGTAATGGTAGAGTTATTAGGGCAAAAATTGGTAGGCAATGCCAAAGGCTATTTAGATGTTGCACCTTCGTTACAACTCATTATTCATAGCCAAACAAGACTAGACATTGGCTATAGACACCAAATTTATAGCGATGCAATACGTACTGCACCCAATGGTTTTTTACTCCGCTTAGAACATCTATTGTTTAATGCTTTGTGAAAAAATTTGTAGAAAAGAAAAAAATATTGCTTACTGTAACCATTTTTCTATATTTGTAGTTATGCAACGCCGCAGTAATTCTGTGGCGTTGTATTTTTTTGTATCATCTTAAAACAAAGATCATGAGTGAATATGTAACGAAAGAAACCTTTGATAAAATGAGGGAAGAGCTGCAAAGGATGAAAGCAATTGATAGACCAGCAGCAAGTAAAGCCATTGCAGAAGCAAGGGAAAAAGGCGATTTAAAAGAAAATGCTGAATACGATTCTGCCAAAGAAGCACAAGGCATGCTTGAAGCTAGAATTAAGCAACTTGAGGGGGTTATTGCAAATTCTAAAATTGTAGATCCTACCACTATTGACATTAGCAAAGTGGCTATTTTAACCAAAGCTACCATTACAAACATGGCTACTAAAAAAACCATGACTTATCAAATTGTGGGCGAAAAAGAAGCTGACTTAAAAGCAGGTAAAATTTCTGCGTCATCACCTATTGGTAAGGGTTTATTAGGCAAAGCAAAAGGCGAAATTGCTGAAATTCAAGCACCAAATGGTATTATGAAATTTAAAGTGATAGATATTGCTATTTAAGGTAGTGTTTCTCACAACGAAACAAAGATTACTAAGTACACAATCAAAAACGGCTATTTGCAAAGTGCAAATAGCCGATTTTAATTTTATAACGCTGAATAAATAGCAAGCTTTTACTGCCCTTGTGCGCTGCTGTACAATTTTTTATCCCCTATTCTATTTAATAATTCCATAGAACATACTTTAAAGTCAGTCATCATTCTCTTGTAAAGCTCCAAAATATCTACTTGTGTCAATGTTTCGCCATCTGCACTTTCAAATCTGCACATATACGTATTAACCAAGTTGGTGAAAATAGAACCTGTTGGCCATACCTGTGTACCACGATTGGTTACTGTGGTTAACTTAAATAAAGTTAAAGTATGTTTTAGTGCAAGTTCAGCTACTTCCTTAGGTTGCACATGACTCTCTACAAAAAAATCAGCACCAATAATCTCTTCTTTGATCGCTTCTATACTTTCTAGCATTGGGTTATTGGCTAGTACAAAGTGTGTAGGTGTTTTGTAGTTATTGGCAATTACAGGTTTTGCATTTACACTTGGTTGCTTACCAAAATTGTTAACTATCGCATTGGCAAATTCAGTGGTATTTACCGAAGGGATAGATTTATCACCAAAGTCGCCAGTATGTACACCACTTTCTAGTGTGTATAGCAAGGCATTTTCAATCATAGCACTTGTTTCCATTAACCCTAAATGACGCAACATAGCCAAGCCACTTAGCAATAATGAGGTAGGGTTTGCAATATTTTTACCAGCAATATCTGGTGCTGTACCGTGTACCGCTTCAAAAATTGAAATGTGGTCACCAATATTTGCCGAAGGCGCAAAGCCTAAACCACCAACCAAACCAGCGCAAAGGTCGCTCACAATATCGCCTTGCAAGTTGGTCAATACCACCACATCAAACAAGTCTGGGCGAGTTACCAATTTCATGCACAAGTCATCTACAATTACATCATCGGCCTTAAGTTCTGGATATTCTTTCGCTACTTCGTAAAACACTTCTAAAAACAGACCATCGGTCAGTTTCATAATATTGGCTTTGTGACCGCAAGTAATTCTACGAGCGCCTTTTTTCTTAGCCATTTCAAACGCATACTTAATTACCTGTAAGCTACCAGGGCGCGTAATAAACCTTCTGCCAAGTGCCACATCATGCGTTAACATATGCTCAATACCACCATAGGTATCTTCAATATTTTCACGAACAATGGTAATATCAATAGGAATACCTGCTTTAGAAAACACCGTATCTACACCGTGCAGGGTTTGAAATTCACGTTTATTGGCATAAGTATTCCAAGTTTTACGTGCGGTAACGTTCACACTTTTTACGCCCTTACCTTTTGGGGTTTCCATTGGGCCTTTAAACAAAATGCTTAAATCTTCAATGGTTTGTTTGGCCTCGGTAGTCATACCATTGCTATAACCTTTGTCAAAAACCCACTTACCCATTTCTACCACTTCGTATTCAAGCGGCACTTTTGCTGCATTAAAAATACCTAATACGGCATCCATAATTTCTGGTCCTATACCATCGCCTTTGGCTACTGCAATTTTGTCCATAGTGTGTTTGTTTTGCTTATAAATGTGGGTATATGCAAATTTAAGCCGCAAGGTAATAGCACCGCATTATTAATTGCTGTCTTTTTTGTGATAACCAGCAGTAGTGCTACTATTAAACTATTGTTTTGTTGTCGGCAAAAACTTTTAAGTTTTTTACATTATATAGCTCATTTCGTAATATATTTTTATTATATTTGATGTGCTCATTTTTTGCCTCAATTTTTTCACTTAAACATATTTACCAAACTATCCTTTTGCAGTACTTGCTTTTTAGAATGGTTTTGTTCATCATAATGCCACTTTACCAAACTAATATTGCCATCTGCAATCTCAATACCAGTTATATCACCATCGCTAAAACAACAGCAACCACTATTAAAATACCTTGGCTGATAATTAGTAAAATCTGGCATGGCGATATAAGGTTTAGAAATAGTAGTAATTTCCTTCTCAAGGCTTGTTATTAAGGCAAAATCTTGATTGCTTTTTGCCACTGCCAACTGCTTGTATAGCCATTCAATATGTGTGAGCGATGCAAACACAGGCTGGTGCGTATGCCCTGTAATCAAAAGTGTATTTGGTGTACTTGCAGCCCAATTGTACATCATGGTATTGTGTACAGTTTTTAAAGTATCGTTGTTAGAAGGTGTGTTTAAATTGATATGCAAATAGGCTTGCAAAGGCGCCCAAATAGTAGACACAAGCCATTTGCTAAACCAGTTACCATCGCTCTGTAAATCGCCCTGATGGCCATGCGTTAAAAAGATATTCACTAGCTTTTCTTGAACAGTAGTTTGCAATATCAAACCTTCATAAATATTAACCGATTGACCATAAATACTCTTTAATTGTACAGCAGATAAAGGATCGTTATCCCAATACAAATCGTGGTTACCAAAAATTTTAAAGAACCGATTGTCTTTTAAAAACTGGGCTTCTTTAGCAAATGTGGCTTTATTGTGTGCCTTTACCGCAAGTATAGAATTTTCCCAAAGTTCTTCGCTATCGCCAAGGTTAATGTAAGTATACCCTTGTTGAAAGTAGCAGTCTAACGCAGCTAAATAATTGGCTTCTGCATTTACAAAATCATCTGAATTGTCTCTTGCACCTTTGTGTTGGTCTGATAAAATAATAAACTTAGTATGCTCATTAAACGGCACAATAAGTCCCTTTTTACTTGGCTTTTCCAACAAGTGTTGATACAACGTTGTTAACTGTGAGAATATTCTTTCTTTATTGGGTTTACCATCGTATTTACGCGCCAATCTTATTACCATCGGGCCGAGTATTCGTTGCAACCATTGACGCATGTGAGAGAAGTTATTTAGGATTTCAAACCTAAACAAAACTATCCGAATATTACCTACTACTCTTTCACCAATACCACATCGTCTACATAGCAAAAAGCATTCGCATTACCTTCTGCAAAAAAGCCAATTTCTACCTTGCCATTTCGTACTTGTATGTGCAGTATCATTATCGTAACCCAGTTTTCATTGGCACAAGTGATAGTTTGCTTATGTTCATTACCACCACTTGTGGCATACATATACAATTGCGCAAAGCCTGTACTATTTTTCACGGTAGCTTTTAACTGATACTTGCCATCTTCTAATGGCACAAAAGGCGAAGAGGTGATTACTTGCGACACCTTACGTATAAACGCAATTTTATCACTCATATTGAGACTTTTCTCACCAGTTACAGTATGTCTATCGCTTTCAGTGTTAAAATAATTTAGCTGTGGCGAGTTACTACTATCTAGCGATACTTGATTGCCTGCAACCACAGTGGTAGACCAACCGAGTAAGTGAGTTTGTACAGGTTTTGCTGGGCTTGGTATCTTTCTTCTATCTGCTTCAAAGCTGCCGTTCTTAACATAGTTGTTATCAGCAGCTACTTGCCAGGCGCCTGTTACGGCATTAAAATGCCAAGAACTTAACGAATTAAAATAGGGTTTATCGCCCACAAAACTTAAAGGAAACCACTGATTATAACCCAAACCATTACCTGCAAAATTGGCCCATCTATCACCACAATACAATACTGTTTCTTGTTGGCTGCCTTTTACCGTTACAAAAAAGCCTGTTTGTGTTACATGGGCATAATCATCTGCCGAGCCATCCATTATTTGCATCTTATTAGTAGGTATGTAAGGCCCTCTAATATTGTCTGCCACTAAATAGTAAGCATACGAAGCATCCCAACCGTAAATATTAGAAGCACACATGTAGTACTTGTTTTTGTATTTAAACAAGCAATTGCCTTCTCTACTTTCGCCAGCAAATACCTGTGTACAATCTAGCAAATTCACCATGCCATTTTTCACCCCAATTTCTGATACGTAAATTTTATTTCTACCCTTACCGTAAGAATATATCAAGTACGATTTACCATTGTCTTCATCTGTAAAAACGGTTTGGTCACCTGTGTTAGAAGTGCCAATCATATTAGTCATACTAATTTCTTGGTGCCATGTAAACTTACCTGTGGGTATGTTGCACACGGCAAACAATACTTTGTTGCCATGCTGAACTACTAGCGCATATTGTTGTAAGCCTTTTATATAAGCCACACCAAGGCGGCCAACCCATGTTTTACCACCATGCTGTAGCAGTTCTTCATTGGTCAATACATTGTTTTCAAATATCCAGTTTATAAGGTCGGTGGAACTATAGCAAGTAACAGCACTAAAAGTAGCCTTATGCAATGTAACCGCAGGATTATTGCGATAAATATCAGCTTCTTCATAAGCCACACCGTACCAATAATATTTTTGTTGCCCAGTAGCAGGGTCAGTAAATTTAAAAATACCGCCACCTTGGCTATTGATGCCCTTACCATCTTTGGTGTACCAAAACTGATCGTTTTTAATATTGGGTGCTTGCGCAAATGCATCGTAAAAACCAATTGCAGCAAATAGTACAACCAATAGTATCGGTAGGCTTACAGAACGCTTCATGGTAGTTATAAATCTAGTAAAATGGTAAAACTACCTAATTGCTACAAAGTACTATCCTGTGGTAGCCTATTTGGTAATTGAAATAGTTTTAATCGACACATCTAATAAAATACGTTAAAAAATTTCAGAAGTTCTATCTACCTCATTTAACAAACTGATGATATCTGTAAAGCTTAAGCGTTGTAATACCACAGGTTGCATACACAAAGGCACCAATGCTTTTAATACAATGGCTGTATCGCTTAGGTGGTGTTTCTCGGTACAATGTTGTAATAAATCATCTAGCAAACAGCCATATGCACATACTTCTAGTCGTTGTAAATAGGCTGCTTGTAGTGATGCAATATCATACAAACTAGCGGCACCAAAATCACCAAAAATAGTTTGGTGATCTTTAGTTACTAAGGTATTGTGTGCATAAACATCGCCATGCATAATGCCTTTGCTATGCAAGTGAGCCGCTACAGATGCAATTGCTTTGGCAATAGCTAATATTTGCGTTATAGTAAATTGTGTATCGGGTGGAAAAACATCTCTGCTACAAGTATTAAAACTTGGCGGTAAGCCTAGGTTATAAAAAGTGGTAGGTATTAAGCCAAACACCAAGCCTTGCTTATGCAGAGGATGCTGCTGTAATCTACCCAAAACAGTTACCAGATTAGGATGATTACCTGCTAGTATGCAAGCCTGCATTTCATCTTCAGGATATCCATCGCTAGTAACAGCACCTTTAAATACTTTCACTGCTACTTCTTTGGCTTCAGAGTTATTAGCTCGCCAAATGGCTTTTGAAATAATACCAGAAGCACCTTCACCAAGTTGATGTGTAAGTGTTAGCTGCTGCCAGTCAATACCATCAAGCAGTAAAGTATCATCCATTTTTTTGCAAAAAGGATTACCCGAAAATGCTAACCAAGATAGCTTTGGCATGGTGAGCAACCAATCTGGCAAGGCTGTTAATTGATTGGCTGAAATACGCAGTAATGCTAGATTCTTACAATTCGCCATTTCATCTGGCAGGCTTGTTAATTTGTTTCCAGCCACAGGAAATTTTTCCAGCTGTGTACATTTACCAATACTCTTTGGCAGTTCGGTTAAGTTGTTATCAGTAAGTATTAACCAACGTGTTTGTACTGGTATGGCATCTTCGGCTATGTAGTTTAATTGATTGTTCTTAAACCCAATCATAGTAAGGTTTTGACATTGCGCCAACACCTCAGGAAACACCGTAAATAGATTATTTGACAAGAACAAAATACGCAGCTTATGCAACCTTGCAAAGTCGCTTGGCAAAGTGCTTAATTGATTGTTTGATAAGTCAAGAATTTCTAGTGTATCTGCCAATGTATAAATAGCGTCAGGCACTTGTGTAAGCCCACAAGCAAGCGTTAATCTTGTACAACCTTGTAACCCACCTGCTTCTAATTGTGCCAACGTTTGTTCTATCATAAATTACTTTAAAAGGGTAACCGCCAAAGCAATAATAGCTGGCAATGCCTGTATAAAAAATATCTTTTTGCTT
>JAAFHG010000474.1:2649-3112 GCA_013297585.1 Chitinophagales bacterium | reverse complement strand
ATTGGTTACCCGGACCAAATATTTTGTACACTTGTGGTATAGTTGCAGTACCATAAGCCATAGCACCAATAGCTTGTACACCACCAATTTTAAAAACCTTGGTAATACCTACTAATTGTGCTGTAAATAAAATGGCAGGATGTAATTTGCCTTCCTTATTTGGTGGTGAGCAAAGTACTACTTCTTTACAGCCAGCTAGCTGTGCAGGAATGCCCAGCATAAGAATAGTAGAGAATAAAGGTGCTGAGCCACCAGGTATATACAAACCTACTTTTTCGATGCCCACACTTTTGCGCCAGCATTGTATACCGGGCATTGTTTCAATTACTTCAATTGGGCCTAGTTGCTTGCTATGAAAAGCTTTGATATTATTTGCAGCTAGTTGTATGGCTTGTTTTAAATCATCACTTACAAGTGAAACTGCTTCTGTAATTTCTGCCTCAGAAACTATAAAGCTATCTAA
>JAAFHG010000474.1:0-2639 GCA_013297585.1 Chitinophagales bacterium | reverse complement strand
GTGTGGTATATTGTTGTACAGCAGTATCACCATTTAGCTTAACATCAGCTAAAACATTCTTTACTTTTTCAATTAATGAAGAAGTATCAAAAGCAGGCCTTTGCAAGCCCCCAGCCCCTAAAGGGGAGGTCTTTAAATTTCGTAAAAATTTAACTGTAAGCATAAACTCTCTTTAATAATTCCCTTTAGGGCTAGGGTTTAAATAATCATCTTTTCAATCGGCACTACTAAAATGCCTTGTGCACCAAGCGCTTTTAATTGTTCAATAATATCCCAAAACTCACTTTCTTTCAATACGCTATGTACGCTGCTCCAACCTTTTTCTGCCAAGGGCAATACTGTTGGGCTTTTCATACCGGGTAAAATGCTAATGATTTTTTCAAGATTTTCATTAGGCGCATTCAACAAAATGTATTTAGTGTTTTTTGCTTTTTTTACAGACTGAATTCTGAACAACATTTTATCTAACACTTGTTGTTGTTCAATGTTCAATTGCTTATTCTTAATTAAAATAGCTTCAGATTTTAAAATGGTTTCAACTTCTTTTAAACCATTCATAAATAGGGTAGAACCGCTACTTACCAAATCGCAAATTGCTTCTGCCAAACCAATACCAGGTGCAATTTCTACACTGCCACTAATCTCATGAATCTCAGCTTTTATGCCTTCTTTATCTAAAAAATCTTGAACAATTACAGGATAAGAAGTCGCAATTTTTTTGCCTTCTAAAAATGAAGCATTTTCATAGTGTACACCTTTACTTACAGCAATGCTTAATCTGCATTTACTAAAGCCAAGTTTCTCAACTAGGTCAACTTTTTTCTTTTTTTCAAGCACCACATTTTCGCCTACAAAACCAATATCTGCCACACCGTCCTCTACATATTGAGGAATATCATCATCACGTAAAAAAAAGACTTCTAAAGGGAAATTGCTTGCTTCGGCTTTTAATTTATTTACACCGTTGCTAATATCAATACCACATTCTTTTAAAAGCTTCATGCTATCATCATGTAAGCGTCCACTTTTTTGAATTGCTAATTTTAATTTGCCTGTCCCAACTTCTATCGTGTTGTTTGGTACGTCGCTCATGTCAATTTTTATTTTTATTTAATTCAGTAAAAACAATAAAAAAAGGACTTACGTAAGTAAGCCCTTTCAATGTTTTATAATAATAACACAAAACACCAATTGCTTACCAGCTTGGTAATAAATGATGGTGGTGGATATGTGTTGCTTGTTTCATGCCGCAAAAATAGGGTAAAACATAAACTTACAAAATTTTATAAGCGGTTTTTATAGAATTGACATAAACGTAACTTGAGTGCCTAAAATAAACGTTATGAGATTACTGCGTCAATTACTTCTAGCAAGTAGCTTGTTTTGTGTAACTAACATCTTTGCACAAGACGCTATCACCTACCAATTACCACCAAAAGATATTACAGATTTATTGTTGGCAAAACCTACACCAAGTGTAAGTATTGACGGCAAAGCTGAATGGATGTTGTTGAGTACTAGAAATTCGTACCCATCAGTAGAAGAGTTAGCAATGCCTGAATTTAGGATTGCTGGCTTGCGTATTAATCCTAATAATTACGCACTAAGCAGGCAAACATTCATTAATGATTTTACCCTTAAAAATATTAAGGCAAACAAAGAGTTTAAAGTTGTGGGTTTGCCTATGCCACTGCTAGCGAGTAACATAAGTTGGAGCCCTAATGAAAAGAAAATTGCATTTACACAAACCAATGGTAAAGCAGTTGATTTATACGTTATTGATGTAGTTACGCAAAAAGCAACCAAGCTAAATAAGCAGCCTGTAAATACGATTCTTGGTGCATCGTACACATGGGTTGATGACAATACAATTTTATATAAAGCAGCAACGAAACCTGCAAGTGCTGCACCAGCAAAAAGCCTTGCACCAAGTGGCCCAACGGTACAACAAAATTTGGGTAAAGCCTCACCTAGTGCTACGTTTCAAGATTTAATCAAATCGCCTTACGATGAAAAATTGTTTGAGTTTTATGCAACATCACAATTGATTTTAAGTAAAAATGGGGTAGAAACTGTGATTGGTAAACCTGCTATTTATTCAACGTTTACACCTTCGCCTGATAAGAAATATTTGATGACGAGAGTGATTAATAAACCATTCTCTTATTTAGTAACTGCACAAGGTTTTCCTTCTACTATTAGCATTACAGATATGACGGGTAAAGTGCTGAAAGTATTGGCAGACTTGCCTTCTAGCGAAAGTAGACCAAGTGGTTACGATAACGTACAGAATGTGCCAAGAAGCTTTGACTGGCGTGATGATGAAGCTGCAACCATTACTTGGTGTATGCCTTTAGATAGTGGTTTAGTTAAAAAGAAAATGGATTATCATGATGCTGTTTACGCACTAGCTGCACCTTTTTCTGGCGAAGCCAAAGAATTATTTAAAACACAAATGCGCTATAGAGGTACACAGTGGGGCGATGCAACAATTGCTTTAGTGCAGGAAGGCTCGCAAGCAAAACAAACGGGTAAAGTAAGCTTATATAATGCTACTACTAATAGCATGACCGTGTTGTATGAGCGTAACCAAACCGATGCTTACAACAGCCCAGGTACACCAGTAACTACTAAAAATA
>JAAFHG010000369.1 GCA_013297585.1 Chitinophagales bacterium | reverse complement strand
TTCAACCACATCTTTTATATCACCACGTTGTAAAATGCCAGATTGATTAGTGCCAACCCACTTAAAATTGCCTTTGCCATCATTTATTAAAACATCACCAAAACTCGCATCTAGCCTTTCGAACTGAGGCAAAAAACATGATAGATTACCACCTGCTAAAATATCTACTTTACCATCATGATTTACATCGGTACACAGCAATGTATTGATAGATGACAACTGCATGCGTGGTGGTAATTTCTGAATAATAAACTGCCCATTACCTTGATTGATAGCAACACAAGAACTTGTGTAATTAAAATCTTTTTGCAGTGCAGATTTAATTAATTCTGGGCTAAATAATTCTTGAATAGATTTCAAAGCATACACTTCATGCTTTAAATTTTTTTTCTTCAATGGAGGCACTTGTTCTTCCATTTCATGTTTCAATAATACTGGCAAATCTTTACCATCAATTACACTAGTTAATATTTTATGTTTAGAACCATTTTGGTTAAAATCATTCACCCACAATTTTACAGAATGCGTACTATCTGGTTTTAGGTAACAATTCTCGCCCACATTACCCAGAATCAAATCTATTTTTCCATCACCATTTACATCGGTAGCAGCTATAGCTTGCCACCAACCATTCATGCTATTTAAGTTTGAAGCTACTTCTTCAAAATGATCTTTTTTAAAATTGTAAATATGTGGCGCCATCCATTCACCTACCACTACCAACTCTTTATCACTGTCGCCTGAAACATTGGCCCACACAGCATTTGTAACCATACCTATATTACTAATGCCAGCCATTTTAGCTGCATCCATATCAGTAAATATACCTTTGCCGTTATTGATGTAAATGTGGCTCTGAGGATTGTTGCCGTAAATCTGTGTAACGTTTCTTGCACCTACAAATAAGTCCATATCGCCATCATGATCAAAATCGTAAGGCACTGCTACAGAAATATTATCTTGATTTAAAGGAAACGAATTGGTATTGATTGAGAAATTGCCTTTACCATCATTGATGTACAGTCTCTGTTGTAATTCTCTGCTAGCAGGGCTTGCATTATTACCGCCTGCACCCACAAATAAGTCTAGGTCTTTATCACCATCACAATCAAACATTACACAAGCTACATCTTCAAAGTCAGCATATTGCTTAAATACTGGCTCTTGCTTTTCTACAAAGCCTTTATCTGTTTGTGTGTATAAATGGCCTTCTTGCCCTTTTGCACCACCAATGTAAACATCCTCAAGCCCATCACCATCTACATCGCCTACAGCAGCCTTAGGCCCTTCTGTAGATAGCATTCTAGGTATACCTCTCTCGTAATAAAAATCTATATGTTCGTCCTCTAAATGTTTTTGAAAAACGTTAGCTGGTATTTGTGTGTAAAATGTTTCTAGCGCTACTTTTTTTAAATCATCAATGCTGTTCTTTTTTTCTTTTTGTTGGATGACATGCACTTTATTAATGGCTGGATGATAGATTTTTTCGTACGACCTATCAGGCCAAGTAATCAACATAGAATCTATTGTATTTGCTTTGCCCAAACCAATAATGGCTTTATAATCAACCGACGACTGAAAGCCACGACTAGGTACTATTTCACGGGTTAAAATTTCTTCACCAACAAATAGTGTAACCTTGCTACCAATGGCAAAAAGATTTTGACCTTTGCCCTTTAATGTAAAGCCTATGTAATTATTTTTATTTTGCTCACGAGCATTGTTTTTGTAAACAAATGAAGGCTGATTTTCATTACTGACAATTAAGTCTAAATCACCATCATTATCTAAATCGGCATAAGCAGCACCATTAGAAAATGTAGGTTGAGAAAAGCCCCATTGTGTACCAATATCAGTAAACCCAAAGTTTTTATCGTTGCGATATACTTTATTCTGCAAAGGGGTTCTTGGTATATTTTGTAACAATTGGTCTATCTCTTTTTTCTTACCGCCAAGCGCCATTTTATGGTACGTTTCATCGGCAAAAAAGTCCATGAAATCTAAATTGGTAACATCTCTATTTACGCCATTACACACATACAAATCGTTCCACCCATCATTATCCATATCAAACATTAAAGCCCCCCAGCTCCAATCTGTAGCAGATACACCGCTGTAATTGGCCATGTCAGAAAACTTACCATTTTGATTATTCAAATGTAAACAATTTTTAATATATTGATAATAAAAACCAGCTTTCAGCTTACTATTAAACAAGTCTATATTATCAAATGAACCAGTTGTTTTTAAACGCAAATCATTTACAGGCAACATATCTGTGGTAAATAAATCCGAGTAACCGTCGTTATTGATATCAGCAATATCAGCCCCCATAGACGAGAAGCTTGTATGCTGCATCCACGCTTCTAGTTCATCTTTAAAAGTGCCATTTTTTTGGTTAATGTATAGATAATCTCTTTCGTACGAATCGTTCGATACAAACACATCAGGGTAGCCATCGTTATTAATATCGCCTACAGAAACGCCTAGACCAAAACTTATTAATGTACCATGAATACCAGCCTGTCTTGTAACTTCTTTAAAACGCCCATTATCGTTACGAAATAAATGATCACCACCACCTTTTAAAAACGCACCTACAGACCATTCGCTTTCAGGTAAATCTCTACGATTAGCAAAGTCTAACTGATTAACAGGTATTGGGCTATTGTTAATCATAAAGCAATCTAAATCGCCATCCATGTCGTAATCAAAAAAAGACACTTGCGTAGTATAAGCAGAAATATCTAAACCATATTTTGCAGCTGATTCTGTAAAAGTTAAATCATGATTATTGATATACAATTTGTTCTTGCGGTTACCTGTACTCATATGGCCTGAAGCAGACACATAAATATCCAGCCAACCATCGCTATTCACATCTGTAAAAACCACGCCAGTATTCCATTTATCATCTACAATAATGCCTGCTTTGGCACTAATATCATCAAACTTAAAATTGCCTTTATTCAAGTACAATTTATTAGCACTGGCATTTGACGTTAAAAATACATCTGCTAAACCATCGTTGTTTATATCGCCAATGGCAACACCACCACCGTTGTAAAAATTGCGAAATAAAAAGCTATTTTCTAGTCTACCATCTTCAACGTTATTGGTAAAATTGATACCCGTGCTGTCCATCAATTGAAATAGTGCAGGTGCTTCTGTTGTAGCACTTTTACAAGCAAAAAAATAAGTAATAACAAGTGGCAAACAAAGATTGTGAAGTACTTTTTTCATCATTGCAAACATCGTGTAATCTATATAAAAAGAGAGGTCATTTTTCAATGACCTCTCGTAAAAGTATAACAATTTTAAACAGCCAAAGTTAAATTAATAACCTGGGTTTTGTTTCAAATTTGGATTAGCTGCCAATGCTTGGTTTGGTATAGGGAAAAACAAGTTTTTAGCATCATCTGTTGGTTTTAAACCCCATGGTTTTAAGAACACATTGAAACGCAATAAGTCAGTTCTTCTGTGACTTTCCCAATATAATTCTCTTCCTCTTTCGGCTAAGAAAGTGTTTGGATCATCTACATTATTTACATTAACTAATGGTAATGTAGTAAATGGTGCAGCACCACGAGTTGCTCTTAAATTGTTTACCAATGCTAAACCAGCAGCTGTAGCACCAGTTCTCATTTGCGCTTCGGCTACCATCAATACTACATCAGCATAACGAAAAATCATCACATCATTTCCCGCAGGGCCGCCATAATAAGCATAGTCAGGTACATACTTAACAACACGGATACCAGTAACTTCAAGGTTTGCACCAGTTTCAATCATATTAGATGCGATTGTTTTATCATAAGCTAAAGGAGCGCCTTTTCTATCTTTAATAGCAACACCATTTTCGTTATACTGCTGACCAACTAAGAAACCTGGACGTAAGCCAGATACGTTAGTAGCACCAGCATAATATCTGCCCCCAAGTCTTTTATCTACAAGAGTATCTGCAGGGCCAAACGCTGTAG